>JADLEZ010000465.1 GCA_020845855.1 Burkholderiales bacterium | reverse complement strand
GTGCGCCAGCCGGGGACGGTGTCGCAGCGGTATCTGTCGATCCGGCTGATCGCGGGCGCGCGCCACGCCGAGCACGTGCTGTCGCTGTCGGGCGACCTCGCCCGCGACGGCGCCGCCGTGAAGGATGCCATCGCCGCGCTGCGCTCGGTGCTGCCCGACCTCGCGGACGACCCGTTGCTGCTGCTGCCGTCCGACGTGCAGTCGAGCCGCAGCGTGCGCGACGCGCCGCTGCCGCCGGCGGAAGCGGTCATCGACGAAGTGCTGCGCGCGGCCGACGGCCTCGACCTCGTGGGCATACTCGCGGCCGGGCCCGTGTGGCGCGGCTTCGCCAACTCCGAGGGCCAACGCAACTGGCACGTCACCACCGCGTTCAACCTGCAATGGAGCCTGTATCACCGCACCGACAAGGCGGTGAAGACCGGGTACGCGGGCTTTGCGTGGGACCCCGCCGCGTTCGCGCGCAAGATGTCGGAGGCGCGCGAGCGGCTGTCGCTCATCGGTCGGCCGTCGCGCGCGCTCGCCCCCGGCAAGTACCGCGCGTATCTTGCGCCGTCGGCGATGGAGGAGATTGCCGCGACCCTTTGCTGGGGCGGGTTCTCCGCGCGCGCGCTCGCCACCAAGCAGAGCTCGCTCGACAAGATGCGGGAAGGCGAGTCGCTCGATGCGCGCGTGAGCCTCGCCGAGGACACCGCGGGCGGTGTCGGGCCCGCGTTCCAGGCGGAGGGATTCGGGCGCCCGCCGAGCGTGCCGCTCATCGAGCAGGGGAAGCTCGTTGGCTCGCTCGTCAGCCCGCGCACCGCGCGCGAGTTCGGACTCGCCGAGAACGGCGCCAACGGCGCGGAGATGCCGGAGTCGCTCGCGATGGCGGGCGGCACGCTTCCGATCGACGACGCGCTAGCCGCGCTCGACACGGGGCTCGCGGTCGGCAACCTGCACTACCTCAACTACTCCGACCGGCCCGCGTGCCGCATCACCGGCATGACGCGCTTCGCCACCTTCTGGGTCGAGCGCGGCAAGGTGGTCGCGCCCGTGGACGTGCTGCGCTTCGACGACACCTTGTACCGGATGCTCGGGGAGAATCTCGAGGCGCTCACCCGCGAGACCGAGTTCATCCTCGATGCCGGAACCTACCAGTCGCGGCAGCTCGCGAGCGTGCGGCTGCCCGGCGCGCTGGTCAAGGAGATGGCGTTCACGCTGTAGGTCGGACTTCAGCCCGCCCGGCGGCATCGCGACGGACTGAAGTCCGCCCTGAACGCCCCCGTTACATGGCCGACGTCACGTCCGTCTTCCTGAAGTCCTCACCCTTGTACAGAAGGGGTTCGCCCGTCGCTTTGGCCAGCGCATACGCGAAGCAGTCGCCGAAGTTGAGTGCGGCCTTGTGCCGACCCTTGCCGAAGTCCGCGTAGGCCTGCCGGGCCAGATGCGCCTGCTCTTCGGTGACCGGTTCAACGACGATTCCCGCTCGTCGAAGGAAGGCGTCGAACTGGCGACTGCCGGTCGCCCTGGTTTGCGCCTCGACAACGATCGCTGCTTCGACAAAGTTTGCAGCCGAGATCCTGCAAACTTCGGCGTCGGCTATGACGCGTGCGTAGCGGTCCGCATCGCTCTCGCTGAACAGGACCGCGAGGATGGCCGAGGTGTCGACGATCATCTCGGGATACCGCGCTCGTCATAGAGCAGCACTGCGTGATCGACTGTCTTGCCCTTGAGTGTACTTGCGCAGCGGCGCCCGATCGCGAGCAGGTCGTCGAAGGTGGTCTGCGGCCCGCGCCGGCGGCGAATCCGCTGCAGACGCTCGCGCAGGGCTTCCGTCACGGCCTTGGTCATGGTTTCCCCCGTCTCCTTGGCAAGAATCTGCGCGAGCCGGTGGGTCTCTGGGTCCTTGATGTTTAGGGACATTGTCGGTTCCTTGGTAGACGTTTTTCTACCTTTCTCTATCATACCCCCTGAATACGCCCTTCGCCAGATAGCACGCGCCCCATAGCGCGCCCGTCCGCTGCAAGTCGGGTACGTAGCGCTCCAGCAGCCTCCACGGCCGGGCCAGATTGCGCTGCGTGGTCAGGTACGGCGCGTTGTTCCAGCGCACATACAGGTTGATCGGCGCGAGATACCACGGCAGGAGCTTGCTGCCCGCGACCGCGATGCGCGCACCGGGCTTGCACGCCGCGAAGATGTTGGCGAGCGCGGCTTCCGATTGCAGCACGTCGTGCGTGAAGTTGAGCGCGACCGCATCGAAGGCGTTGGGCGGAAGCTTCGCGTCCTCCATGCGCGCCACGATCAGCTCCGCGTTGCGCCACCCTGCCCGGTCGATGCGCGCCCGCGCGATCGCCGCCATCTCCGGCGACAGCTCGACGCCGACGAGATGCCCCGCCGGGCCGATCGCCTCGGCGAGCAGCGGGAACGACATGCCGGTGCCGCATGCGACGTCGAGGACCGCGTCGCCGGGCTTCAGTTCCAGATTCCAGATGGCGCGATAGCGCAGCGGCAGCGTGCGCAGCGCGGATGCCTCGTAGCCCGCCGCGTGCTCGCGGTAACGCGTGAGGGCGCGCTGCGGGTCAGGGCCGGCCATAAATGGGGTCAGAGTCGAATCTCGTTTCGTGTATGGGGTCAGAGTCGAATCTCGCTGGCAGTCAGGGTCAGAGCCGATTTTCTGCTGCGCCTGCGCCTGACGCGAAGTCCTGCTGCCTCGTCCGCAAAGCGAAAATCGGATCTGACCCTTTGCGAAAATCGGATCTGACCCTAGCCGGGTCGCGCGAACGGAACCCCCGGGCGCAGGCGCCCGCCCTGCCAACCCTTCGGGATCGACGCGAGCAGGCGCTGCGTGTACGCCTCTTTCGGCCGCCGGTAGATCTCGTCCGAGTCGGCGATCTCGACGATCTCGCCCTGGTTCATCACCATGATCTGGTCGGAGATGTACTTCACCACCGCGAGGTCGTGCGAGATGAAGATGTACGACAGGCCGTACTCGGCCTGCAGGTCGGTGAGGAGGTTCAGCACCTGCGCCTGCACCGACACGTCGAGTGCCGACACCGACTCGTCGCAGATCAGGATGTCCGGCTTGAGTGTCAGGCACCGCGCGATGGCGATGCGCTGGCGCTGGCCGCCCGAGAACTCGTGCGGATACTTGTAGAACGACACCTCGGGCAGGCCGACCTTCGCCAGGAGCTCGAACGCCAGGTCCGCGCGCTCCTGCGCGCCAGCGCCGATGCCGTGGATCTCCATCGGCTCGGTCAGGATCTGCCCGACGATGAAGCGCGGGTTGAGCGAGGCGTACGGATTCTGGAAGATGATCTGGATGCGCCGCTTGTACGGCATGAACGCCTTCGCGGACATGTTGAGGATGTCTTCGCCGTCGAAGTGCGCCTCGCCGCCGGTCGCCTCGTGCAGGCGCATGAGCGTCATGCCGACCGTGGTCTTGCCCGAGCCCGACTCGCCGACCAGGCCCAGCGTCTTGCCCTTGGGCAGGTCGAACGACACGTTCTTCACCGCCTTGAACTCGCGCCGCCCGAACAGCCCCTCGCGGCCGTAGAAGCTCTTCGACAGGTTGCGCACCGACAGCACGATCGGGTCCCCGCTCGACACTCCGCGCGCGCGCTCCGGCGGCTCCGCCGGCGCCGCGGCGGCCCCCATGAAGTCGTCGATCACCGGCAGCCTCTCCGGGCGGCGGTCCAGTTGCGGCCGGCATTGCAGGAGCGCCCGGGTATACGCGTCGCGCGGCGCCTCGAACACCTGTTTCGCCGGCCCCTGCTCGCGGATCTCGCCGTTGCGCATCACGATCACGTAGTCGGCGATCTCACCCACCACCGCGAGGTCGTGGGTGATGAACAGCACCGACATCTCGCGCCGGCGCTGGAGGTCGGCGATGAGCTCCAGGATCTGCTTCTGGATGGTGACGTCGAGCGCGGTGGTGGGCTCGTCGGCGATGAGGAGCTTGGGCTCGCAGGCGATCGCCATCGCGATCATCACGCGCTGCTGCTGGCCGCCCGACATCTGCGACGGGAAGTAATCGATGCGCCGCTCGGGCTCGGGAATGCCCACCTCGGCCAGGAGCTCGACCGCGCGCCGGCGCGCCTTGCCGCCGGCCAGTCCGATGTGCAGGCGCAGGACCTCCTCGAGCTGGAAGCCGACGGTGAACACCGGGTTGAGCGAGGTCATCGGCTCCTGGAAGATCATCGAGATGTCGGCGCCGCGCATCTTCTGGAGCTCGCGCGGCGGCAGGCTCGCGAGGTTGCGGCCGCCGTACATGATCTGGCTCTTGGCGTCCACGATCGAGTTCTCGGGCGGCAGGAGGCCCAAGATCGCGAGCGAGGTCACCGACTTGCCGGAGCCCGACTCGCCGACCAGCGCGACCGTGGTGTTGGCGGGGATGTCGAAGGAGATGCGCTTCACCGCCTCGAAGGTGGTGTGCTTGTCGAGGCGGAAGCTGATGGACAGATCGCGCACGCGAACCAGGGGACCAAGGGATGGGATGGCATTCATGCTATTGCCCCTTGAGGCCCTTCAGCTTCGGATCGAGCGCGTCGCGCAGCGCGTCGGTGAACAGCGAGAAGGCGGTGACCAGCACGGCCATGGTGCCGCCCGCCGCGACGAGCTGCCACCACTTGCCGAGCAGGAGCTCGTTCTGCGCCTCGTTGAGCATCGAGCCCCAGGACACCACGTCGACCGGCACGCCGAAGCCCAGGTACGACAAGATCACCTCCGACTTGATGAACGCGACCACCAGTATCGATAGCTGCACCAGCACCACGTGCGACACGTTGGGAAAGATGTGCTTGAACATGCGCCGCGCGTTCGACGCGCCGATCGCGTCGGCGGCCTGCACGTACTCGCGTGACTTGTGCTTCAAGTACTCGGCGCGGATCAGGCGGAACACGCCGGTCCAGCCGGTGAGGCCGAGGATGAACACGATGGTCACGGTGCCCTTGTGCTGCAGCACCGCGGCCACCGCGAGGATCAGCAAGAGGTAGGGAATCGAGCTGAACACGCTGTAGAACCAGTTGAGCGCGTCGTCGACCCAGCGGCCGTAGTAGCCCGCGAGCGCGCCCAGCACGGTGCCGATGAAAGTGGCGACGATGGCGGCGGCGATGCCCACGAAGATCGACGTCTCCGAGCCCTTGATCGTCTTGGCGATCACGTCGCGGCCCCACTTGTCGGCGCCGAACGGCAACGTCGCGCGCCGAGCCTCGCCGGCTGCCGTGGGCGTCGTCGCTGCCGTCGCCGCCTTCCCGGCCTGGATGTCCTTCATCACGTCGGCGAGCGGGTCGACGAACTTGCTTTCACCCGCGGCAGCCGGCGCCGCGGGCTTCGGCGCGCCCTTCAGCTCGGCGATGACGTCGCCGATGGGGTCGACCACCGACGACTGGAACGCGCTGCCGGGCGTGGCGCCCGCCGGCGCGGCCGCCGGTTCCTCCGCCTTCGAGACCGGCGGTGGCGCAGCGGTGGTGTCCGGGCCCAGGAACGTCGGCGGCGCGTAGTTGACACCGGTCTCGCGCGCCCAGTCCCTGGCGATCACCCCAAGGCCGGAGGCGATCATCATCAGCACGAACGCGACGACGATCGCGAGCGAGACCATCGCGAGCCGGTCGTTGCGCAGGCGCCGCCACGCGAGCGTCCACAGGCCGGGCGAAACGGTATGCGGGATCTCGCGGCGGCCGGCGAGCGTGGAGGCGGACTTCAGCGCGGCGTCGTTCATTTGAGCTGCACGCGCGGATCGACCGCCTTGTACATGAGGTCGGCCAGCAGGTTGACGAGCATCGTCGCCACCGCGACGTACACGGTCAGCGCCTTGATCACGGGAAAATCGGAGCGCTCGACCGCGAGGATGACTTCACGTCCGATGCCGGGGATCGAGAAGAAGCGCTCGAGCAGGAACGCGCCGATGAGCAACCCCGGCAGCGCCGCCATCACGTGGGTGATGATCGGGATCGACGCGTTGCGCAACACGTGCACCCACATGATGCGGTTCTCGCCCACGCCCTTGGCACGCGCGGTGCGCACGTAATCCTGGTTGATCTCGTCCAGCACGAAGGTCCGGTACAGCCGCAGGTTGGGCGCGATGCTGACCACCAGCGCGATGATGATCGGCAGCGACGCGTACCGCACGAGATTCTCCCAGAAGGAGTCGCCCCAGCCCTGCACCGGGAACCACCCGAGCTTGTACGCGAACACGTACTGGAACACGATGATGTACACGAGGATGCTGATCGACAGCCCGACCGTGCACAGGATCATCACCATCCGGTCGGTGAGCGACCCGCGCACGTACGCCACCGCGAGTGCCAAGCCCACGGCGATCAGCGTTTCGAGGAACAAAAGCGGCACCAGCACGGTAAGCGACGGCCCGAGCCGGGTGGCGAGGATGTGCGACACGCGCTCGTTAGTGCTCCACGACGCGCCGAAGTCCGCGGTCACGATCTGCTTCAGGAAGATGAGAAGCTGGACGTGGTACGGCTGGTCCACGCCCAACTGGCGGCGGATGTTGTCGATCTGCTCGGGGTTGCTGATCTTGCCGGCGAGCACGTACGCCGGGTCGCCGCCGAACAGGTTGAACAGGACGAACACCAGCAGCACGACCCCGAGCATGGTCGGGATCATCTGCCAGAGCCTGCGCACTACATATGCCCACATACCGGTCTCTCCGCGCGAAGGTGAAAACAGCAGATCCCTCGCGTTGCTCGGGATGACACGTCTACTCTAATTGCTGCCCGTCGCCACGTCGATGTATTGCCACGTCGACGTGAGGATCGGGTGCTTGCGGTAGCCCTCGACGCGCGGCTGGACGAGTTGGTTGCGATACCGGCTCACGGTCATGCGATGCGGCGCGTACGCCTCCAGGATGCGCGTCATCTCCTGGTACAGCTTGTCGCGCTCGGGTCCCGGAGGCAGTCGCGTGCTCTTCTTGTATAGCTCGTCGTACTCGGGAATGGTCACGCACGCGTTGTTGCTCTGGTACGAATTGGGGCCGTAGAAGAGCTGCATGAAGTTGTCGCCGTCCGGATAGTCGGCGATCCACGCCGCCTCGCGGCTTAGGAGCTTGCACTGCTTCTCGAGCTTCAACAGCTCCGGGAACTTGTCCTTCTGCGGCTCCATGCGCACGCCGATCGCGTCGTACGACTTCTTGACGAGCTCCTCGAGCTGGCGATGCTGCGTGTCCGGCCGCGACGCGTACACGATCCGCATCGGCGTGCCGTCCGGCCACGTGCGCCAGCCGTCGGCGCCGCGCTTGTAGCCGAACTTGTCGAGCAGCGCGTTGGCCCCGGCCGGGTCGTACTTGATCGTGCTCTTCCAGTTCGGCTCGTGGCCGACCACGCCGGGCGGAATCGGGTACGCGGCTTCCACCGCCTGGCCGTTGAGCACCACGCGGATCTCCTCGTTCACGTCGTAGCTCATCGCGAGCGCGCGGCGTAGCGCGACCTTCTCCTTCGCCAAGCCCCCGACCTTCGGGTCGAGCATGTTCCAGTAGATGTAGCGGATCTCAGGCTCCACGTAACGGTCGAGGCGGATGCCCTTGGCGGCAAGCTCGGGCTTCAACTTGCCGTCCGGCCGGATCGCGTTCGGCGCGAGCGGCCCTTCCATGTTCATGAGGTCGAGCTCGCCACCCTGAAACGCGAGCCACCGCGCCTGATCCTCCTCCATGATCGAGATCTCGACGCGGCCGACCTGAGGCATCTTCTTGCCCTTCATCTGCGCGACCAGCTTGTCGTCGCCCGGCTGGCTCGGCGCGAAGCTCCATACGAATCCCCGGTAGTCGGGATTGGCCTCGAGCACGATCTTGCTGCTGCGCACCCACTGCGCGAGCTTGTACGGACCGGTGCCCACCGGGTTGCTCATCACGCGCCCGTCGGACTCGCCGTACTTCTGCACCACTTCGCGCGCCACGACCGCGAGCGACTCGTGCGCCATCACGTACGGCAGGTTGTAGTCGGTGTCCTTCAGGCGAAAGCGCAGCGTATAGCGGTCGACCGCTTCGAGCCCGGCGATCTTCTTGTCGTAGTCGAACTTGCCCGACTTCTTCGCGGCCGCCGTCTCTTCGTCGAGCCCGATGAACTTGCCCTCGACCAGGAACGAGTACGGGGAGCGCAGCTTTGGATCAGCGAGGCGCTTGTACGAGTACACGACGTCCTCGGCGGTGAGCTCGCGCTTCTTGCCGCCGAACGCCGCATCGGGTTGGAAGTGGATGCCCTTGGCGAGCTTGATCGTGTAAACCTTGCCGTCGCCGGTGACCTGCGGCATGCCGTCGGCGACACCCGGCACGATCTTCGCGGGCCGCGCGAGGTAGTCGTAGGTGTACAGCGTCTCGAAGATGCCGCGCACGATGCCCGCCGAGTACAGGTCGTGCACGGCGGCGGGGTCGAAGCCGGTCTCGGCCACCGGAAACACGTCGCGGATGACCTTGCGCGGATCGGCGGCGTGGGCAGCGCCCGCGAGGCAACACGCGAGGAGCACGCAGAGGATACGGGTCATGGCCATCATCGGGTCTCGGCCGCACCGCTGGCCGGCTCCATATCCATATACTGCCACTCGGCGTGCAAGATGGGGTGGCGCTTGAAGCCCCTGACCCACGGCCGGATCAGCCACCGGCGCTCGCGGGACAGGTGCAGGCTCCAGGCGCCGTCGACCTCCATTTGCCGCGACATTTCCAGGAACAGCCGGTTGCGCTCGGGCGAATCGGGAAGCGCGCGCGCCTTCTCGTAGAACGCGTCGAACGCCTTCGACTCGTAGCAGCCGTTGTTGCTCTGCCCGGTATTGGGCCCGTACAGGAGCTGCATGAAGTTGTCGCCGTCCGGATAGTCGGCGCCCCACGCCGACTCCCACACCATGGCCTTGCAGGCCTTTGCCGCCTTCAGGTTGTCCGCGAACGGCGCCACGGCGAACTCCACCCGGATGCCGATCGCATCCAGCGACTTCTTCCACAACTCGTTGTGCTCGCGGTCGACCACCGTCCCCTGGGTGGCGAAGCGGATGACGAGCGGCTTGCCGTCGGGCAGGCGCCGGTAGCCGTCCGCTCCCTTCTGGTAGCCGAAACGGTCGAGCAGGCGATTGGCGAGATCGGGGTCGTACTGGTTGAGCGTTCGGTAGGAAGGGTCGTGGCCGACCACGCCCGCCGGCACGGGCATCTGCGCCCGCACCGCCATCCTGCGCCGGATGACGTCGATGTCGTCGTCGATGCGGTAGGCGAGGATCATCGCGCGCCGCAACGCGACCTTCTCCCTCGCAAAGCCGCCGACCACGGGATCGCGGAAGTTGAAGTACGCGTACACGATCTCGGGGGCGATGAACGAGTACACCGAGACCTTCTCGTTGACGAGCGCGGGCACGAGCCGGTCGTCGGCGTCGAACGCTTCCGTGCGGAAGGCCGACGGCAGGTTGAGGAGGTCGGCTTGCTTGTTGCGGAACGCGAGCCACTGCGTCTGGAACTCCTCGATCACCGAGATCTCGACGCGGCCGATGCGCGGCATCGCCTTGCCCTTCATCGCCTCGATCAGCGCCGCGTCACGCGTGTCGCCCGGTGTGCCGGCGAAGGTCCAGGTGAAGCCGCGATAGTCCGGATTGGCGGTGAGCACGATGCGCGACGCGCGCTTCCACTCCGCGAGCTTGTACGCGCCGGTGCCGACCGGGTGGGCGTCGGTCTCGCCGGGGTACGCCTCGATCACCTCGCGCGCGACCGCGCCGAACGACGTGTGGGCGACGACGAACGGGAAGGTGTTGTCGGCGCGGGCGAGCGTGATGCGCAGCGTATGGCGGTCGACGGCGACGAGGTCGGGAAGCTTCGCGTCGTAATCGAACCGGCCGGTCTTCTTCGCCGCGGCAGCCAACTCGTCGAGCCCCTTGATCCGCCCTTCCAGCATGAATGCGTACGGCGCGCGATTGGCGGGATCGAAAAACCGCATGAACGAGTACACGAAATCCCGCGCGACGAGCTCGCGCTTCGCCCCCTTGAACGCGGGATCGGGGGTGAAGTAGATCCCCTTCCGGAGCTTGAAGGTGTACGTGCGCCCGTCGTCGGTGACTTCCGGCATCGCGTCGGCCACCATGGGCACGAGCTTCGCCGGCCGCGCGAGGTAGTCGTAGGTGAGAAGCCGCTCGAAGATCGCTTCGTTGACGGTCGCCGAGTAGTTGTCGGACACACGCACCGGGTCGAAGCCGGACTCCGCCACCTCGAAGGTCAGGCGCAGGACCTTGGAGGGGTCGGCCGCGGCGAAGCTCGCGCCGGCGGCGAGCGCGGCAAGGACCAGGGCCGCGCAGCGCAAGGCGCGGCCGGCACTCGAAATACTGCCGTTCATACCGGCCTTTATCCCCCCAGGCGCATCGAAGCGCGAACCCACCAGCAAAATCCTGTTAGGGTAGCATTTTCAGGCACTTCCATGCTACGCCGCTGGCTCCAGCGCTTGACCGCGCGGTTCTCGCCGGTCATCGACCAGGTCACGTCGCACCCGTTCGTGCGCCGTTACCTGCCCGCACTCGCCGACCCCGATCTGTGGCACATGAACCGCCGGTCCGTGTCGCGGGCGGTCGCGGTGGGGCTGTTCTGCGGCATGATTCCGGGACCGGTGCAGGCGCTCTTCGCGCTCGGCGGCTGCCTGCTCGTCCGGGCCAACGTGCCGCTCGCGATCGTCACCACCTTCTACACCAATCCGTTCACGATCGTTCCCCTGTACGTCGTGGCCTACGAGTACGGACGCCTGTTCTTTCCCGGCGCGCCGGCGAGCGCGGGCTGGTCGCTGCCCGCGTCGGCCGGGATCGCCGATTGGTTCCCGGCGCTCTGGCAGTGGATGGCGAGCCTCGGCAAGCCGCTGGCGGTGGGGCTCGTTCTTCTCGCCGTGACGCTCGCCGCCGTCGGGTGGTCCGCGGTGCGCATCGGCTGGCGCTGCCACGTCGTGCGCGCGTGGCAGAGACGCAAGCGGGAGCGCTCCGCCGCATGAAGCCCCGGTACTGGGATGACGCCGCGCGTGCGCTCGCCGCCGGCGACCGCGTGCTCGCCCGTCTCATCGCGCGCCATCCCGACGTCCACCTCGCACGCCGCGGCGAGCCGTTCACGGTGCTCGCGCGCGCCATCGTCGGGCAGCAGATCTCGGTGAAGGCCGCGCAGTCGATCTGGGAGCGATTTGCGAGCGCCACCGGCGCCCGCGGCGAGCCGGTCGCGCTCGACCCCGGTCGCGTCGGCCGTACGCGCATGGCCACGCTGCGCCGGGTGGGGTTGTCGGAGCGCAAGGCCGCGTACCTGCGCGACCTCGCGCGGCACTTCACGTCCGGGCGGCTCGATCCGCGACAGTGGCCCGCGCTCGACGACGAGTCGCTGATCGCACGCCTGACGGACGTCAAGGGCATCGGTCGCTGGACCGCCGAGATGTTCCTCATCTTCCACGAGTTGCGGCCCGACGTGCTGCCGGTGGACGACATCGGCCTGCAGAAGGCGGTGGCGGAACACTATCACGACGGGGAGCGCCTCGCGCCCACGGCGCTGCGCGAGTTCGGTGCGCGCTGGGCGCCGTACCGCAGTGTCGCGACCTGGTACTTGTGGCGGTCGCTGGACCCGATTCCGGTGGAGTACTGAGTATGGGGTCAGAGTCGAATTTCCTGCCGCACGACGCGAGGTACCATCGTCGCCACGAGATTCGACTCTGACCCCATACTCGAAACGAGATTCGACTCTGACCCCATACTCGAAACGAGATTCGACTCTGACCCCATACTCGCTGACCCCATACTCGCTCGCCTCTCGACCCCGATGTCCTCCCTGCCACGCTACGACGGACCGCGCGCGCTCGCGCAGTCGCTGAGCGCATTCGCGCGTACGGGCGCGGCGGACGCGGTGTGGAACCGCGAAGGGCTGCGGGCGGACTCGGAGTACCGCGACCTGGGGCTCGCCGCGGCCACGGGCGGGCGCCTCGGCGCCAAGCACATCCGCGCGATCAAGCCGCTCGCCGCGCCCACCGGCTGGCACTGGCACGACATGACCGCGCACTACGTGTTCGTGCTTGCCGGCTGGCTCACGTTCCGCTTCGCCGGTGTTGCAGGCGACGTCACGCTGCGCGCGGGCGACGGCCTGTCGCAGCCCGCGGGTGTTGCGCACAACGTCGTCGCACGCTCCGACGACCTCGAGGTGATCGAGATCAACGAGCCGGCGGAGTACGGAACCTTCGACCTCGCCCTGCCGCCGGAGCCGTGGAAGTGAACCTGCTCCAGTGGCTGCGGACCCGCGGCGGCGCGTTCCTCATCTTCGTGCTGCTGTTCGTCGTCTGGGAGGTCGCCGTACGCACCACCGGCATCAAGGAGTACCTGCTGCCGGCGCCTTCCAAGATCTGGGTCGAGTTCTGGAAGCGCCACCAAATCGTCGCCGGCGGCGCATGGGTCACGACCCAGGAGATCCTCGCGGGCTACGCGCTCGCGGTGGTGGTGAGCATCCCGCTCGCGCTCGCGGTCGCGTACTCGCGCTTCATGGAGCAGGCGGTCTATCCCGTGATCGTGTTCCTGCAGATCGTCCCCAAGATCGCGATCGCGCCGCTGTTCATCATCTGGTTCGGCTTCGGCTTCATGCCGAAGCTCTTGCTCGTGTTCCTGCTGTCGTTCTTCCCGATCGTGGTGTCGAGCATCGCCGGCTTCAAGAGCGCCAACGCCGACATCATGGATTTCGCGCGCACGACGGGAGCAAGCGGGCTGTCGATGTTCCTCACGATCCGGCTGCCGCAGGCGCTGCCGCACATCTTCACCGGACTCAAGGTGGGCGCCGCGCTCGCCGCGACCGCCGCCGTGGTCGCCGAGTTCGTGGCGTCCGACCGCGGCCTGGGTTATCTTCTGTTGCAGTACAACGGCCAGCTCGACACGCCCATGGTGTTCGCCACGATCGTGATCCTGTCGCTGATCGGGCTCGTCGTGTATTACGCGGTGGAGATCGTGGAGCGGCTCGCGATACCGTGGCATGTGTCGCAGCAGGCCACCGCCAAAGACGCCACGATGTAACCGGAAACCAAGGAGGGATCATGAAGCTCGTCCGCATCGCGGCGCTTGCCCTTGCCGCGCTCACGCTCACGCCACTCGCCTACGCGCAGGACAAGGTTTCGCTGCGCCTGAACTGGTACTTAGGCGGCCTGCACGTGCCGTTCTACTACGGCAAGGATCGCGGCTTCTACGCCGCGGAAGGCATCGACCTCACCATCAACGAGGGCCGCGGCTCCGCCAACACGGTGCAGGTGGTCGCGGCCGGCTCCGACACCTTCGGCCTCGCCGACTCCACCTCGGTGATCCTCACCGCGACCAAGGGCGCGGACGTCAAGAGCGTGATGTCGCTCTTGAACACCACCGGCTACTCGGTGGTCTCGCTCGCCGAAGCGAACATCAAGACGCCGAAGGACCTCGAAGGCAAGAAAGTCGCGGTCACGCCCGGCGATCCGCTCGGCCAGCTCCTGCAGGCGGTGTGCAAGGCCAACAAGGTCGACTGCGCCAAGATCGGCATGATCCAGGTCGACCCGGCCGCCAAGGTGGTCACCGTGCTCGAGAAGAAGGCAGACGCGCTGCTGGGCGGCGCCGACGACCAGTACTTCCTGATCAAGTACAAGGGCGGCAATCCGGTGGCGATGAAGTATGCGGACTGGGGCGCCAACACCGTCGGCATGACCATCCTCACCACCGGCGACACCATCAAGAAGAATCCCGACCTCGTGCGCCGCTTCGTGCGGGCCACGCAAAAGTCGTGGGAGGAGGCGAAGAAGAATCCCGGCGCCGCGGTCGACGCCGCGATGAAGGCCAAGCCGGACTTGAACCGTCAATCGACACTCGATCAGCTCATGGTGGATATCGAGCTCCTCGATTCGAAGAACTCGAAGGGGCGGATCGGCTGGGGTGCGCAAGCCGACTGGGACCAGACGCTCGCGATCCTCAAGAACTACCGCGATCTGACCACCGACAAGCCCTGGACCGCGTTCCATACGAACGAATTTCTGCCGAAGTAAGCACCCAGGTGCCGCTCGTCGCGACCGACAGGAACGCGCTGCCGCTCGCGGGGGACGGCCGCGCGGCGCGCGCCTACGTCGAGATCGCCAACGTCAACAAGACGTACCGCCGCGACGGGCGCGAGACGCACGCGCTCGAGCACATCGACCTTGCGATCCGCGCGGGAGAGTTCCTCGCGATCGTGGGCCCCTCGGGCTGCGGCAAGAGCACGCTCCTGCGCCTCGTCGCCGGGCTGCACCTGCCGACCGGCGGCGAGGTGCGTGTGGACGGCCGGGTGGTCGACCGGCCGCAGACCAACCTCGGCATCGTGTTCCAACAGCCGGTGCTGCTCGACTGGCGCACGGCGCTCGCCAACGTGCTGGTGCAGGTCGAACTGCGCGGCATGGACCCGCGCAAGTATCGCGGGCGCGCGCAGGAGCTGCTGGCGCAGGTCGGGCTCGCCGAATTCGCCGACCGCTATCCGCACGAGCTGTCCGGCGGCATGCGCCAGCGGGTGGCAATCGCGCGCGCGCTGATCCACGACGCGCCGCTCTTGCTGATGGACGAGCCGTTCGGCGCGCTCGATGCCCTCACCCGCGAGCAGATGCGCCTCGACCTCGAGGCGTTGTGGCTCGCCACGCGCAAGACGGTGCTGTTCATCACCCATTCGATCGACGAGGCGGTGCTGCTCGCCGACCGGGTGGTGGTGATGTCGCCGCGCCCCGGACGCATCGAGCGGGTGCTGGAGATCGCTCTGCCGCGCCCGCGCGGGCTGGAAGCGCGGCGCTCGCCGGTGTTCACCGCGGCCGCCGAGGAGATCACGTCAATCTTTCTCGCGCGCGGCGTGTTGCACCCCCTCACTCCGACCCTCTCTCCGCGGCGCGGGGAGAGGGAGCGAGACGCGTAGCGGCGGGCGGGCGAGGGGCTGTCGCCTAGCTCAGGCGCCCGTCGAAGGGGACGTACCCCATTTCAAATTGTTACAGAAAAGGGGACAGACCTTGTAATGGGGTACGTCCCTATTACTGCGTCCCTATTACTGCAGCTTCCCGTCGACCAAGTGCAGCGTGCGGTCTGCGCGCGCCGCGAGATCGGGATCGTGGGTGACGATCACGAGCGCGGTGCCGATGCCCGCGTTGAGCTCCAGCATCAGGTCGAACACCTGGCCCGCGGTCTTGCGGTCGAGGTTGCCGGTCGGCTCGTCGGCGAGCACGCATTTGGGCTTGGTCACGAGCGCGCGCGCAAGCGCCACGCGCTGACGCTCGCCGCCCGACAGCTCGCCCGGACGGTGCTTCAGGCGATGCCCAAGTCCGACGCGTCCGAGCACTTCCGCCGCCGCGGCCCGCGCGGCGGACGGCGCCATGCGGCGGATCACGAGAGGCATCGCCACGTTCTCGACCGCGCTGAACTCCGGCAGCAGGTGATGGAACTGGTAGATGAAGCCGAGCGCGCGGTTGCGCACCGCGCCGCGCGCGGCTTCCGACAGCGACGCGAAGGGCACGCCTTCCACGCTCACCTCCCCCGCCGTCGGCGCATCGAGTCCACCCAGAAGATGCAGCAGCGTGCTCTTGCCGGAGCCCGATGCGCCGACGATCGCCACCCGCTCGCCGGACTTGATCGCGAGGTCGACGCCGGTCAGCACCGGCACCGGCGCGGGGCCGCTGGTATACGTCTTGGCGAGCCCGCGGCAGGCGAGCACCACCGGCACGTCATTCATAGCGCAAAGCCTCGGCGGGATTGACGCGCGAAGCCTTCCACGCGGGATAGATGGTCGCAACCAGCGCCAGCGCCAGCGCGATCGCGGCGACGCTTACGACGTCGCCCCGCTGCAAGTCCGAGGGCAGCTCGGCGATGTGGTAGATCGACTTGTCGAGGAACTGCACGTTGAACATCCGCTCGACCAGCGGCACCAGGGTCTCGATGTTGAGGGCGAGCACGACCCCGCCCAGCACGCCGAGGGCGACGCCGATGGCGCCGATCAGCGCGCCCTGCACGATGAAGATGGACATGATCGACGACGGCGCCGCGCCGAGTGTGCGCAGGACCGCGATGTCCGCCTGCTTGTCGGTGACCATCATCACTTGCGCCGACACGATGTTGAACGCGGCGACCGCGACGATCAGGACGAGCATGAGCGACATGATGCGCTTGGCGCCCGCCACCGCCAGGAAATAGTTCGAGTGCGACAGCGTCCAGTCGCGGATCTCGATCGGCGGCGGCAGCTTGCGCCACAGGTCGCGCGCGACGAACGGAGCGGCAAACGCATCGTCCAGGCGCAGGCGCACACCGCTGACGCCGGACAGGCCGTACACCCGCTGCGCGTCGGCGAGGTTGACGAGCGCGAGACCGTTGTCGAACTCGTACATGCCGAGCTCGAACGTGCCCACGAGGCGAAAAGCGTGCACCGGCGGCAGGCTCGCGGCAGCCCGTCCGCTTCCGCCCGGCGCGATCAACGCGACGGTGTCGCCGATGCGCAATTGCAGCGCACGCGCGAGCTCGGCGCCGAGCACGATGCCGAACTCGCCGGGGCGCAGGTCCGCAAGTGCCCCCTCGCGCATGTGGCCCCCGACGTCGGCGACCGCCTCCTCGCGCGCGGGATCGATGCCGCGAACGGCCGCGGCGCGGTTCACCCCGCCGGCCGCGAGCATCGCCTGGCCCGCCACGTACGGCGCGGCCGCCTTCACGTGCGGCTCCCGCGCGGCGTCCGCCGCGACCTGCCGCCAGTCGGCGAGCTGCGGCATGCCGCGCAGTTCGACGTGCGACACGACCGCGAGGATCCGCTCGCGAAGCTCCTTGGAAAAGCCGTTCACCACCGACAGCACCGCGATCAGCGCGGCGACGCCGAGCGCGATGCCCGCCATCGCGGAGAGCGCGATGAACGAGATGAACGCGTTGCGCCGCGAACCGCGGCGCACGCGCGTGTAACGCGCGCCGATCGCGAGCTCGTAAGCGATCGCCATCATTCCTCGGCTCCTTGGACCGGCAGCGCCTGGGAAACGGCAGCGCTTCGCCTCGCCTCAATCGCTCGGCGACGCGCCCTGCGGGCCTTGCTCGCTTCGCTCGCCGCCTCGCTCATTCGTACCGCAGCGCTTCGGCCGGGTTGACGCGCGCGGCCTTCCACGCGGGATACAGGGTCGCGGCGAGCGCCAGCGCAAGCGCGATCGCGGCGATGGTGACGACGTCGCCGCGCTGCAGGTCCGACGGCAGGTCGCTGATGTAGTAGACCGACTTGTCGAGGAACTGCACGTTGAGCGTGCGCTCGATGAACGGCACCACGACGTCGATGTTCTGCGCGAGCAGGATGCCGGCCACCACGCCCAGCGCAGTGCCGATGATGCCGATCAGCGCGCCCTGCACGACGAAGATGGTCATGATCGACGACGGGAACGCGCCGAGCGTGCGCAGGATCGCGATGTCGGCCTGCTTGTCGGTGACCACCATCACCTGCGCCGACACGATGTTGAACGCGGCCACCGCGACGATGAGCGTCAGGATGATGAACATGACGCGCTTCTCGATCTGCACTGCCCGGAAGAAGTTGGCGTGGTTCTGCGTCCAGTCGCGCACTTCGACCTCGCCGGGCAGCTTGCGGGCCAGGTCTCGCGCGACCGACGGCGCCGCGAAGAGGTCGGCGAGCTTCAGCCGCACGCCGGTGACGCCGTCCTGGCGGTACAGGCGCTGCGCGTCGGCGAGGTCGACGAGGGCCAAGCCGCTGTCGAACTCGTACATGCCGACCTCGAACATGCCGACGACCCGGAAGCTCTTCAGGCGCGGCAGCGTGCCCGCCGGCGTGATCGTGCCCTGCGGCGTGATCGCGACCACCGAGTCGCCCGGCATCACGCCAAGGCTGCGCGCGAGCTCGCCGCCCAGCACGATCCCGAACTCGCCCGGCCTCAGGTCGGCGAGCGACCCTGCCCTCATGTGGCGGCCGATGTCGGCCACCGTGTCCTCGCGCGCGGGGTCGATACCGCGAACGATCGCGCCGCGGTTCACGCCGTTGGCGGTCAACAGCGCCTGGCCCAGGACGTACGGCGCCGCGGCCTTCACCTGCGGCTCCTGCATCGCGATCGCCGCCACCCGCGGCCAGTCCAGGAGCTGCGGCGCGCCGCGCACCTCGATGTGCGACGCCACCGACAGGATGCGGCTGCGCAACTCCTGCTGGAAGCCGTTCATGACCGACAGCACGACGATGAGCGCCGCCACGCCCAGCGCCACCCCCGCCATCGAGATCAGCGAGATGAAGGAGATGAAGGTGTTGCGGCCGGATCCCTTGCGGGCGCGCGTGTAGCGCAGGCCTACGGCGAGTTCGTACGGCGACAAGGAGGCGCTTTCGTAGCCTTGGATGAAACGCGCGAAGGCGGCGATTATCGCATGCTAGACTCGACCGATCTTTCGCAGCACCTTCCCCATGCGCGTCACGCTTGCCGCTGCGCAGCTCCTCGCGGCGCCGGCTGCCGTACTCTCGTCGCTGCCGGCGTACGCGCGTCTTGCGGCCTACGCAGGAACCGCTGCGGTGCTGCCGCAGGGACTCGACGCCGCGGTGATCGCCGCCGCGGGATTGCCCCGCGACACGCCGGTGGCGCCGCTCGCGGCGCGCGGCGCCGGCTTCGATCCGGGCGAAGCGTACGTGCTGCGCGCGGATCCCGTGTCGCTCGTCGCCGGCCGCGACGACGTGCTGCTCGGCGGGCGCATCGCCGACCTCACGCTCGAGGAAGCGTGCGCGATCGTCCGCACGTTGAACGACCACTTCGCGGAGGACGGCCTTGCTTTCCACGCGCCGCGCGCTGACGCGTGGTTCGTGACCGCACGCTCGCACGTCCCGGTGGAAACGACGCCGTTGGCCCTGGCGCAGGGTGCGCTGCACTCGCACCTGCCGCGCGGGGCGCACGCCGTCGCGTGGCGCCGTTGGTGGTCGGAGATGCAGATGCTGCTGCACGCGCATCCCGTCAACGCGACGCGGGAAGCGGCGGGTCGCGTGCCCGTCACCGCGCTGTGGCTCGCCGAAGGCGGCGCGGCCGCGAGCGTGTCCGCGGCGGCGGCGGTCTACGCGACGCAAGGTGCGCACGGCGACGTCGCGCGCGGGATCGTGGGGACGCAAGCGGCGCCGGCGGCGTTCGCGGCGCTGGCGGCCGCCGCCGATGCCGTAGTCGTCCTGCCCGCTGGCGATCCCGCGACGTTCGCGCGCGGCTGGCTCGATCCTGCGCTGTCGGCGCTCGCGCGCGGGACGCTGTCGGAGCTGATCGTCATCGCCGACGGCGACGGCCGTACCTTGCAGTGGCGCGCGGTCAGGCCGTCGCTGCTTTTGCGGCTGCGCGCGCGCATCGCGGGCCCGGCCAGGGTGCTGCCGTGACCATACTCGTGCGCCGATCCACGCACCCGGTAGCCCCGGCACTCGAAGCCGCCGGGCTGTCGCCGGTGCTCGCGCGCGTCTACGCCGCGCGCGGCATCGCGAGCGCCGCCGAGCTCGACCATTCGCTCGCGGCGCTGCCGTCGTTCGCCGGGCTGCGCGGCATCGGCGAAGCGGCGGACCGCCTCGCGCGCGCCATCGCCCGGCGCGAGCGCATCCTGATCGTCGCCGACTACGACGCCGACGGCGCCACCGCGTGCGCGGTCGGCGTGCGCGGCCTGCGCGCGCTCGGCGCCGACGTCGACTTCATCGTGCCCAACCGCTTCGAGTTCGGCTACGGCCTGACGCCCGAGATCGTGGCGCTCGCCGCGCAGCGGGCGCCCGCCTTGCTCGTCACCGTCGACAACGGCATCGCGAGCGTGGACGGTGTCGCCGCGGCGAGCGCGCGCGGCATCGACGTGCTGATCACCGACCATCACGTGCCCGGCCCCGCGCTGCCCGCGCCCGCGATCATCGTCAACCCGAACCAGCCGGGCTGCGAGTTCGTCAGCAAGCATCTCGCGGGGGTCGGCGTGATGTTCTACGTGCTCACGGCCACCCGCGCGCGGCTGCGCGACGACGGCGCATTCGCGGCGCGGGCGCCGCCGAATCTCGCGGCACTGCTCGATCTCGTTGCGTTGGGAACCGTCGCCGACGTCGTCCGCCTGGACCAGACCAATCGCGTGCTGGTCGAGCAGGGGCTCGCGCGCATGCGCGCGGGCAAGGCGCACGCCGGGGTGCAGGCGCTGTTCGCGGTGGCCGCACGCGACGTGCACCGTGCGACCGCGTACGACCTGGGCTTCGTCGCCGGACCGCGCCTGAACGCGGCGGGGCGTCTCGCCGACATGACCATCGGCATCCGCTGCCTGCTCGCCGATTCGGCGGGCGAGGCAACGGAGCTCGCGCGTACGCTCGACACGCTGAACCGCGAGCGGCGTGAGATCGAGGCCACGATGCAGGACGAGGCGCTGGCCGACTTGGCGCTCGCAACGGTCGACGTCCCCGAGGAGCAGTCCACACTGTGCCTGTACCGCCCCGAATGGCACCAGGGCGTGGTCGGCATCGTCGCGGCGCGGCTCAAGGACCGCTTCCACCGGCCCACCGTGGTCTTCGCCCGCGCCGGGAACGGCGAGCTGCGCGGCTCCGGGCGATCGATCGCGGGCTTCCATCTGCGCGACGCGCTCGACCTCGTCGCCAAGCGCCGCCCGGGGAGCATCCTGCGCTTCGGCGGCCACGCCTTCGCCGCGGGGCTGTCGCTGCCGGAAGACCAGCTGCCGTCGTTTCGCGACGCCCTGGAAGAGGTCGCGCAAGCGCAACTGACCCCGGCCGACCTCGCCCGCACGGTCGAGACCGACGGCGTGCTGGCGCCCGGCGAGCTCCACCTCGACCTCGCCCGCAGCCTGCGCGAGCGGGTCTGGGGACAGGGCATGCCGCCTCCGACCTTCGACGACACCTTCGACGTTCTCGCGAGCCGCGTGGTCGGCGGCGCCCACACCCGGCTCACCCTCGGCCGTGGCGGCGAACGGTTCGAGGCCATCCTGTTCCGCCACGCCGACCCTCTGCCGCCGCGGGTCCGCGCGGCCTATCGGCCGGCGGTAAACGAGTGGCAGGGCACCTTCGCGCTGGAGCTCGCCATCGAGCACTGGTGGCCCGCGCCGTAGGTGGGCCCGCTTTGGTAGCGCTGCACCATGAAGGCGCAGCAAAGATCCTGCAACGCAAGGTTGATTCCGCTGTCAGCGGGCGTGTCCCTGGTGCCGGTTCTCTAGCTTATGTTATTGATTTGTCATAGTAAACAATAATGTAACACCCCGGGACAAAAACCGGTTTCAATCACAACTTGACCTTGTGCAATGCACCAAGGGCGGCTATATTCATATGCAACGTGTCGCGGTCTTCGAGCCCCAGACGGGCTACGCGTGCACCACCAAGGGGACAAGCTCACATGCGCCTGACAGGCAAGGTTTCCATCATCACCGGGGCTGGCCAGGGGATCGGTCGCGCGACCGCCCTCAAGTTCGCCAAGGAAGGGGCCAAGGTGGCGGTCTGCGACATCAACCTCGATTCCGTCGCGCAGACGGTCGAGCTGGTCGAGTGCGCGGGCGGGGAAGCGGTCGGCTTCCAGATCGACGTGACCGACAAGGGCAGCATCGCCGCGATGGTCGACGGCGTGATGGCCAAGTGGGGCCGGGTCGACACCCTGGTCAACAACGCCGGAATCGTCCAGGACGCGCAATTCAAGAAGATGAGCGAGGACCAGTTCGACCGGGTCATCGACGTCAACCTGAAGGGTGTCTACAACTGCACCAAGGCCGTGGTCGACATCATGCTGGCGCAGAACTCGGGCGTGATCCTCAACGCCTCGTCGATCGTCGGCATCTACGGCAACTTCGGACAGACCAACTACGCCGCCACCAAGTTCGGCGTGATCGGGATGGTCAAGACCTGGGCACGCGAGCTCGGGCGCAAGGGCATCCGCGCCAACGCGATCTGCCCGGGCTTCGTGGAAACCCCCATTCTCGCCACCATGCCGGAGAAGGTCATCCGCATGATGGAGGACCGGGTGCCGATGGGCCGGCTCGCCAAGCCGGAGGAAATCGCCAACACCTACGCGTGGCTCGCCTCCGACGAGGCGTCCTACATCAACGGCGCGGTCATCGAGGTCTCAGGCGGCGTCACTATCTGACGAAGCCTTCGCACGCCGGCGCCCGCAGGCCTCGTGCTTCGCGGGCGCTGTCGTTTGGTGACCGAGCCGGGCGAGCGCAGCCGGTCGTCAAAGCAACCCGCACGCACGTCTTGACCTGCATCAAGGGTCGGACTATTTCCCTACAGGGCTGAGGGTTACGATAGGCTGCCGGTCTTTGAGGTCCGGGAGTGTTCCGCCGGCGACCAACGGACTCGCTCGGGAGCATGCATGCCAAGCCTCTGGCGCTTATCGATACACGGCAGGCTCGCAACGCTGTGCCTCGGCGCGGGATTCCTTCTCGTCAATCCCGGTCCCGCGACCGGTGAGGCGCCACCCCCCAGCGGAGTGTTGACCGGAACGATCGCGATCCACGGGTGCAGCGTCGCCGCGAGCGATGTGCTGCTGCGGGCACGCCCGATCACCACGGTCAGGGCGACCTACGCGCGAACGCTCATGACCCAGGCACTTCGCGCGCCGTCCGCGGCGGCAGGGCAGTTCACGTTCGCGTTTGCCGGACTCGCCGCGGGCGTGCCATATCGCATTGGCGTGAAGCTCGTCGGCCAGAGTCAGACTCGCTGCCCGCGCCTCGCATGGGACGTCGATCGCGAGCCGCTGGTGATCGGCGGCGACCTCCCCCTCGCCTTCGACGGCTACGCAGGGCTCTCCGAACTCGAGATTCTCGGCGCTGCGGTGGGTCGCGATCGCGAAACCTGGGTAGGCGCTGACGCCGTCGACTTCGCCGATCCCTCGATCGCCACCCGGCAGCTGCGGTGGCGCACGAGCGTGCCGGGTGCTACGGGCGGCGAACTGCAAATTTCGCGCGTACCGTTCCCGCGAATCGGCAGCCGGGCCGGGCCGTGCTCCGAAGACGACAGCGCGATCGTCGCGCGTGTGCCTTTTGCGGCCGTTCCGGGTGTGTGGACGATGCCCGCGCCGGTCGACTTCCACGACCTGGTCTACGGCGGCCGCTCGGTCGCCGGTCGCAGCAGCGTGGATTCCTCGACCATCGCGAAGCTCGAAGCCGGCATGCCGCTGTACCTGCGCGTGGTGCCGACCGACGCCGACGGCCCCATCTGCGACCCCGACACCGCCGGCGTGCCTGCCGGCGTGCGCGTGGCCAAGGTGCTGGCGGCGCTACTGGAATCGCCGCAGCCGCCGTCGCCGCGCCTGGAAGTGGACAAGGTCTACTACTCGCTGCCGGTGATCGGGAAGCACCCCTACGACGGTGAGACGTGCTACCGGGTGACGCAAAGGCACGTCATTCCGTCACAGTTCGTGATCTCAGGCTGGTCGTCGTGGGAACTGCTGGCGACGAAGGTCGTGCAGCATCAGGGCGGGGTCTTCCCCTGGTTCGTGCCCGACGGCGCGCGCTTCTGCGTCTGCAACAACTGCGGCGACGACGACGGCTGGTTCGAGTCGTTCACCGACACCTTCGGATCCATCGTCACCGGCCTCGTCGACGCGGTGGCGAAGCTCGTCAACGCCGCATCGGCGGCATGGGAGGACATCCAAGACTACGCGGTGAGCGCCGTGGCGGACGGCATCAACGCGATGGCGCCGGGCCTGTGCGACAGCACCTGCCGGGCCGCGCTCGAGACCGGTCTCGAAGTCGGGCTAGCCACGATGGGCGTGCCACCGTCGCTGCCGAATTTCGACCAGATGGTCGACGGAGGCTTCGACTACCTCGCGGCGCAGGCGATGTCGCAGGCCGGCGTGCCGGGGGTGATCGCCGACTACGCGGAAGACGAACTCTCGGCGCAGGCGCAGAAGTTCATGAAAGAGGCAATCGCGAGCATGAAGGAAACGCCGTACGCGATGGACAAGCTGCCCAACTGGCTGGTGCCGGACCTGCAGTTCGAGCGCGCGGTGCTGACCGTCGACCTGTGGGGTCCGGGCGTGGCCGCGAACGAAGCCTTCGCGAACGCGCCGGCACTGATGCTCAAGCACGACGACGTCTACGTTGGCGGGTTCTACAAGCTGCCGCGCAAGATCCCGAAGAAGTCCAGCGGAAAGCCGTTGCGCTTTCCGATCGTGCTGGAGCCGAACCTCTCCGGCTTGCCGAGTGCGCCTGCGAACTACGATGCCTACAACACCGCCCGCGTCGACAAGCAACGCTGGGTCGCGCAGCGCTACACGAAGGGCTGCTACAACATTTGGATCATCGCGCTCTTGTCCAACCCGGCCGAAGTCAACAAGCTGTTCTCGGCGAAAATTCGGGCGGACGCCCTGCCGGTCAAGGGCTGCGCGGGCACGAGCACCAACTAACGATCATGCTGGCTGGCGCCACCCCTGAAGATGAAAGACACTTCGGGGCACCGCATCTTTCACGCTAACGGTGCAGCCGATGTAATACCGATGGCCGACTTTGCGGGTCCACGCCTGGCGCGGTAGCATCCGGGTTCTCGTCATTCGTCGGAATCGAGTATGCTCGCCCACCTCGCCGTCGTCCTCTTCGCCGCGCTCCTTATCCCCACCGCCTCCGCGCAGAAGTTCCAGCCGGGTAGCGCGTACATCTGCCCCAACCAGTCCGATACCGGCCTCGATTGCTACTTGGACGCGGTGGTGCACCTGTACCGCATGTGCATGCACGTCAAAAGCATCGAGATCATCGAGTTCGGGTACGCGAAGGCGCAGGAAGGCGTGAACGGGGCCAAGAGCGAATACTGCGTGGACAAGCAGAAGATCAACATCACGCGCCCCTACCAGGCCGCGCTGCGCGAGGCGACCCCGTGGCGCGATGCGGTGGAGAACCTGCGCGAGCTCCAGCAGTACTGGCTCGACTCCATGGTCAACCTGCGCTGGCGCCCCGGCGAGCCGGGCGATACCTACGATTACCGCGTGCAGGAAGTGCTCGACGAGCTCTCGTTCCGGGTCGACGCGGTGCGCGTGGCGTTCACCACCGCCACCGACGCTGCTGCCGCGTCAGCGGCTTCGACGGCCAAGCCCAAAGCCAAGGCCGCCAAGCCGAAGACGAGCGCCAAGGCCCACTAACAGCATGATGCAGAACGCGATCGAAGGCGTGGGGTGCGCCCAACGCGCGTTGTTTCGTGCTGTTTCCGGCGGTCGTCCGACGGGCCGCCCCTAGGACGACCGCCTGGAATCAACCTCGATGCAAAAGGCGCAGCGCCGCTCCTTCGTCATCCTCAGGACCGCTCGGCCGCCTTTTGCATCGACCTGCTAAAGTCCCGGCGTGGACCTGCCGGCCGAATCGCACAGCGACGCCGAAGAACGCGCGCCCGCGTCCGACCCCGAGCTCGCCGCGATCTTCGGGGAAGGCGGCACGCTCGCCCGCGCGCTTCCCGGGTTCCGCTTCCGGCCGCAGCAGCTCGCGATGGCGCAGGCGATCGCACAGGCGATCGCGGCGTGCAGCCAACTCGTCGCGGAAGCCGGCACCGGCACCGGCAAGACGTTCGCGTATCTCGTGCCCGCGCTCCTGTACGGCGGCAAGGTCATCCTGTCGACGGGCACCAAGACGCTGCAGGATCAGCTGTTCGAGCGCGACCTGCCCCTGGTGCGCGACGCGCTGGCCGCGCCGGTCACCGTCGCGCTGCTCAAGGGCCGCGCGAACTACGTCTGCCATCATCACCTCGAGCGCGCCGCGCGCGAGGACCGGCTGCCGTCGCGCGACGACGTGCGCCACCTGCCGAAGATCGTCGCGTTCGCCCGCGCGTCCGAGCGCGGCGACCGCGCGGAGCTCGCCGACGTTCCGGAGCATGCGTCGATCTGGCCGCTCGTCACCAGCACCCGCGACAACTGTCTCGGCCAAAGCTGCGCACACCATGCCGACTGCTTCGTGATGAAGGCGCGCAAGGAGGCGCTGGAAGCCGACGTCGTCGTGGTCAACCACCACCTCTTTTTCGCCGACGTGATGCTGCGCGACGAGGGCGTGGCCGAGCTCCTGCCCAACTGCAACACGGTGATTCTCGACGAGGCACACCAGCTTCCCGACACCGCCACGCTGTTCTTCGGCGAGCAGGTGGCGGCGGGATCGCTCACCGACCTCGCGCGCGACGCCGAGATCGCGGCGCGCACCACGGCGCGCGACGCGCCCGACCTTCCCGACGCCGCGAGCGAGATCGTGCCGGCGGTGCGCAAGCTGCGCCTCGCGGCGGGTGAGGCAAGCGGCAAGTTCGCGCGCGACGCGGCACTCGCCCGGCCCGAGTTCGCCGAAGCGCTCGGCGGCCTCGCGGCCGCGCTCGACCGGCTCGCCACCGAGCTCGCGCACCACGCCGAGCGCAGCGAGGACCTGGCAGAGGTCGCCGCCCGCGCCGACGAGGCCGCGCGCCAGGTCGCCAAATGGCGCGGAGGTGACCCCCCCGAAGCGGCGCTTCGCGCCGCCTCCCCCCGGGGGGCGAGCGCCTTGGGGCGGCCCGGCGGCGCTCATGGGCCGGAAGCGATCCCCGACTCCCCGGAAGAACAGCAGCCGTGGATCCGCTGGGTCGACGTGACGCCGCACGGCTTCCAGCTGCAGGCCTCTCCGCTGTCGGTCGCCCCGCTCATGCGCCGGCAGGTCGAAGGCAGCGCGCGAGCGTGGATCTTCACGTCGGCGACCCTCGCCGTCGGCCGCGACTTCTCGCACTACACCTCGCAGCTCGGCCTCGACCACGCCGAAACCTGCGCGTGGACGAGCCCTTTCGATTACGCGCAGCAGGCGCTGCTGTACGTGCCGCGCAACCTTCCCGCACCCAATTCCTGGGAGCACACCGACGCCGTGATCGACGCGGCGCTGCCGCTGCTCGAAGCGAGCGAGGGCCGCGCGTTCCTGCTGTTCACGTCCCTGCGCGCGCTGGCGCAGGCGCGCGAGCGCCTGGCCGACGAGTTGCGCAAACGCGGCCTCGACTACCCGCTGCTGGCGCAGGGCGAAGGCTCGCGCTCGGAGCTCCTGGTGCGCTTCCGCGAGCTCGGCAACGCGATCCTGCTCGGCAGCGCGAGCTTCTGGGAAGGGGTCGACGTGCCCGGCGACGCGCTGTCGCTCGTCATCATCGACAAGCTGCCGTTCGCGCCGCCGGACGATCCGCTGTTGGCGGCGCGGCTCGATCACCTGCGCAACGAAGGCGGCAACCCGTTCATGGCGTGGCAGCTACCGCAGGCGGTGATCAGCCTGAAGCAGGGAGCGGGACGCCTGATCCGCACCGAGACGGATCGCGGCGTGCTCGCGATCTGCGATCCGCGCCTGACCGACAAACCCTACGGCCGCCGCATTTGGCAGTCCCTGCCGCCGATGAAGCGGACGCGGGAGGAGAAGGATGCGGTTGCGTTCCTGCGAAGCCTTGGAGGCGGGATGTAGGGCGGGCTCAATCACTGCACCCCAACGCTCGTGTCATCCTGAGCAAAGCGAAGGATCCGCTGGTCCTGCACGCGTGCTCCGACCAGAGGAAATGCAGATCCTTCGCTTCGCTCAGGATGACCTTTCGCCCTGCGGGCGAAAGGTCAGTCCCAGAACTGCCACCACGGCTTCGCGGCCATCTGGCCCGTCGCCTGCACGCCGAACTGGCTCTCCTCCTTGCGCCAGAATTCCCACCACGAGCGGTCGGTCTGCCCGGTGAGGTAGCGGCTGTCCGGATAGGTCTTGGCGAGGATGGCCTTGGAGTCGTCGGCGAGTTGCGTCATGCCGAGCTTGGTGTAGCTCGCGCGCAGGACGTCGAGCGCTTTCTCGTTCGCGGGGGTCTGCGGAAAGTTGACGAGCGCGCCCTGCGCACGGTTGGCCGCCGCGATGTACGCACCGCGCTTGTAGTAGTAGCTTGCGACGTTCACCTCGTACGTCGCCATCGCGTTGTTGAGGTAGCGCATGCGCGCGATCGAGTCCTGGTAGTACTGGCTTTCCGGGAACTTGGTGGTGAGCTCCTTGAACGCGGCAAACGAACTGCGCATCTCCTTGGGATCGCGCTCGGCGAGGTCGAGCTCGTATACGAAGCCGATCAAGCCCTGGTCCTCGCGGAAATAGACGAGCCCCTTGAGGTAGTAGGCGTAGTCGACGTTGGGATGGTTGGGGTACGTGCGGATGAAGCGGTCGGCCGCGGCGATCGCCGCCGCGGTCTCGTTCGCGCGCCAGTTCGCGTACGCCGACTCGAGGATCGCCTGCTGCGCGTAGCGGCCGTACGGAAAGCGCGCCTCGAGCTGATCGAAGAGCTTGGTCGCGCGGCTATAATTGCCCTGCACCATCGCGTCGTGGGCAGCGTTGTACAGCCGGTCGGCCGACCAGCCGGCGGTTTCATCCTTGACCTCGGGGAACAGCCCGCAACCGGCGAGCGCCAGCGCAAGCAGCGCGCACGCAACTACCCGGAACGTTGTGGATTGCATGACGGTCTTCCTCCGCGCCGGATTATAGCGCCATGCCCCTTCCGGACTCCGCCCGCGTGCACCGCCTGATCGTCCCCGCGTCCGCCGCAGGCCGCCGCCTCGACCAGGCGCTCGCCGAGCTGCTCCACCAGCACTCACGCACGCGGCTCAAAGGCTGGATCGAGTCGGGCCTCGTGCGCATCGACGGCGCGGTGGTCGAGTCACCGCGCCACAGGCTCTACGGCGGCGAGGCGCTGGTGGTCACCGAGGACCGGCCAACCGACGAAGGCAACGTGGCGCCCCAGGCAATCGCGCTGACGGTCCTGTTCGAGGACGCCACGTTGCTGGTCATAGACAAGCCGGCGGGGCTGGTAGTTCACCCCGGCAGCGGCAACCGCGACGGGACGCTGCAAAACGCGATCCTGCACCATGCGCCCGCCAATGCGGCCCTGCCGCGGGCGGGCATCGTGCATCGCCTGGACAAGGATACGAGCGGTCTCCTGGTCGTAGCCCGCACGCCCGAGGCGCAAACCGACCTCGTGCGCCAGCTTGCCGCGCGCAGCGTCAAGCGGGAGTACCTCGCCGTCGTGCACGGCGCCCTCGCGCAGGCGACGACCGTCGATGCGCCGATCGGCCGCCATCCCACGCAACGAACGTCGATGGCGATCGTCGAGCGGGGCAAGCCGGCGCGCACTCATGTCGAGTTGGTCGAGCGCTTCGCGCGCGCGACCCTCGTTCGCTGCCGCCTCGAGACCGGGCGCACGCACCAGATCCGCGTGCACCTCGCCGCGATCGGCCACCCGCTGGTCGGCGATCCGACGTACCGCGGCCGCCGGCGGAATGTCTCGATCGTGTTCACGCGCCAGGCGCTGCACGCGCAGCGGCTCGGGCTCGTGCATCCGGCAACCCACGAGGCGATGCTGTGGGAATCGCCGCTGCCCGCGGATCTTGGGGCGCTGCTCGCGAAGCTTCGCGATGAGCGTTGATCGCGTCGTTCCGGATTGGCGCGGCCCGCGGCGCGTGCACGCGTTCTTCAGCGCGCGTCACGCCGACGCGGACGCCGTGCATGCGGCGTTACCCGGCGAGCCCGTGCGGTTGTGGCAGGTGCACGGCCGGGAGGTCTCCATCGTCGACAACGCAAACCTCGACCGCCTGCGCACCGCGCCGCCCCAGGCCGATGCGGCCGTCACCCGCCTGCCCGGCGTGGTGCTGAGCGTGCGTACCGCCGACTGCCTGCCCGTGCTCTTCGCCGATCGCGCGGGAACGGTGGTCGGCGTTGCGCACGCGGGGTGGCGCGGGCTGGCGACCGGCGTGCTGGAAGCCACGATCGCCGCGCTCGCGGCGCACGATCTCGTCGCGTGGATCGGCCCCTGTATCGGACCACGCGCATTCGAGGTGGGGCGCGACGTGCACGACGTCTATTGCCGCGCCGACGAGGAAAACGTGCGCCACTTTGCACCCCTGCGCGAAGGCAAGTGGCTCGCCGACCTGCCGGCGCTCGCGCGCCGGCGCCTCGCCGCGGCCGGCGTGCATGCGGTCGACGGCGGCACGTGGTGCACGTACAGCGACCCGGCGAGCTTCCACTCGTATCGCCGCGACGGGACAACCGGCCGCATGGCCCTGTACGCGTGGCTCGCACCCGACGCCTTGCTATAGTTCCCGCTTGCCGACGCTCGCGTCCATCGTCCTCGCTGCCGTCGCCGGCGGCGTTCTCGCCACCGCCGCGGCCGCGCTCACCCTCGCGCTGTCGGCGTCGTGGATCTCGCGCCTCGTGTCGTTCGCGGTCGGCGCGCTGCTCGGCGCCGTGTTCATCGAACTCCTGCCGCACGCGCTCGAGCTCGGTGAGGCGGGGCCGGTGATGGCGACGGTGCTCGCGGGCCTCCTCGCCTTCTTCCTGCTCGAGAAGCTCGTGCTGTGGCGCCACTCGCACGGCCACGCCGAGCATCGCGCGGACGCGGACGAGTCGCTGCACGAGCACGCGCTGCACGCGCATGGCGGCGGCCGATCGGGGCTCATGATCCTCATTGGCAACAGCGTCCACAACTTCTGCGACGGCGTGGTCATCGCCTCGGCGTTCCTGGTCGAGGTGCGCCTGGGGGTGGTCACCACCGCCGCCATCGTGGCGCACGCGGTGCCGCAGCAGGTCGGCGATTTCGCGATCCTCGTCCATTCCGGCTTCACCAAGGCACGCGCGTTCGCCTTCAACATGGCTGCGGGCGTGGCCACGCTCGCGGGCGCGCTCGCGGGCTACGTGGCGCTCGCCGGCATGCAGGCCGCGCTGCCGATCGCGCTCGCCGTCGCGTCGGCGAGCCTTCTTTACGTCGCGGTCGCCGACCTGATCCCCAGCCTGCACCGCCGCCCCGAGCCCATGGAGACCGCAGGACAGATGCTGGCGATCGCGCTCGGCGTGGCCATCATCGGCGGCGTGCACCTCGTCTTCGAGAAATGATGGCGCCGCGCGACCCCCGCGATCCGTCGGCCTGGGAGGAGCTCGCGCGCCAATGGCAGCAGGCGCAGCAAGCGTGGCTCGCGTGGTGGCGCAACCCACACGCCGGGCCTGCATCCGCCTCTTCGGCGAACGCCGGCATCGCCGAAGTGCAGCAGCGCTTCCAGTCGCAGCTCGCGGCGTTGTGGCAGGCCGCGCTCGTGGTGGACCCGCGCAAGGGCCGGCTGCCCGAGGTCGTGCCGCAGCCGGCCGGCGAGCGCCGCTTCCACGCGCAGGCCTGGCGCGAGCAGCCGTACTTCTCGCTCCTGCGCCAGTCGTACCTCCTGTACGGCGAGTACCTGAAGGAGCTGGCGCGGCTCGCGCCGTTGCCCACTGCGGAGAAGCAGCGCCTCGAGTTCGCCACCCGGCAGTACCTCGATGCCGTGGCGCCGACCAACTTCGCCGCCACCAACCCCGACGTCATCGCGAAGGCGCTCGCCACGGAAGGGGCGAGCCTCGTGCAGGGTTTGCGGAATCTCGCGTCGGACGCGCAGCGCGGGCGCATCACGATGACCGACGAAGCCGCCTTCGAGGTCGGCGGCAACATCGCGGTGACGCCGGGCAGTGTCGTGTACCGCAACGATCTCATCGAGCTCATCCAGTACGACGCGACGACACCGAAGGTGTACCGGCGACCGTTGGTCATGGTGCCGCCGTGCATCAACAAGTACTACATCCTCGACTTGCGGCCTGCGAACTCGTACGTCGCGCACGCAGTGGCGCAAGGGCACACGGTGTTCATGGTGTCGTGGCGCAACGTCCCGCCGGAGCTCGGCACGCTGACGTGGGACGACTACATCGAGCAGGGCGCGCTGCCGGCGCTCGCGGTCGCCGGCGAGATCACCAAGTGCAGGACGGTGAACGCGCTCGGCTTCTGCGTGGGCGGCACCCTCCTCGCGTGCGCGCTCGCCGTGCTCGCCGCGCGCAAGCGGCCGGTCGTCGCGAGCGCCACGTTCCTCACCACCATGCTCGACTTCGCCGACCCCGGCGAGATCGGCGTCTACGTCTCGCGCGAGTTCCTGTCGGCGCGCGAGCCGCAGCTCATGGCCGGCCAGCGCGTGCACGGCAGCGAGCTCGCCACCGCATTCGCGAGCCTGCGCGCCAACGACCTCGTGTGGAACTACGTCGTCGGCAACTATTTGAAGGGCGAGACGCCGCCGGCGTTCGACCTGCTGTACTGGAACAGCGACTCGGCCAACCTGCCAGGCCCGATGTACGCGTACTACCTGCGTAACCTCTATCTCGACAACAAGCTGCGCGAGCCGGGTGCGCTCACCATGGCCGGCGCGGCCATCGACCTTACGCGCGTGCGCATGCCGGCGTACGTCATGGCGTCGCGCGAGGATCACATCGTCCCGTGGCGCTCCGCGTATCGCACCACCGCGCTTCTCGGCGGCGACGTCACCTTCGTGCTCGGCTCCTCCGGGCACATCGCGGGCGTGGTCAATCCGCCGCAACCGCCGAAGCGCAATTTCTGGATGAACGACCTCGTCACCGACGAGCCGGACGCGTGGCTCGCGCGGGCGGACGCCGCACCGGGGAGCTGGTGGCCGCACTGGTACGCGTGGCTCGCGCCATTTGGCGGCGCCATGCGCGCGGCCCCGAAGCGCGCGGGCGACGCGAAGCATCCGCCGCTCGAGCCTGCGCCGGGTCGGTACGTTCGGGAGCGAGGATAGCGCACACCCCTCACCCGCCCTTCGGGCACCCTCTCCCCGCAAGCGGGGAGAGGGCCGGGGTGAGGGGCTACCGCGGTTGTAGACTGTCGGCGGGGATGGCGTCGATCGCGTCGGTGATGATCGTGTCGACACCCCACGCACCCAGCTCGGCGACACGCGCCGGCTCGTTGGGCGTCCAAGAGCACACGCGGTACCCCGCGCGATGCGCGGCCGCCACGACCTCGGCGGTGAGGAGCTTGTGGTCGCTGTCGAGCGCAACACACGCAAGCCGTGCGAGCCGGCCCAGCCAGTCGGGCGGCAGCGCGTCCTCGATCAGCAACGCGCGCGGCAACGCGTCGACCGCGTCGCGCGCACCTTCCAACGCCGCTTCGGAGAACGACGACAACAGCGGGGGCACTTGCGCGTCGCGCCACAACGACGCCGCGTCCAGCGCCACCGCCGCGCCCGTCTCGCGCTCGCGGCCGGGGGTCGGCTTGATCTCGGCGTTGCAGAACACGCCGTGCGCGCGCGCCCAGCGCGCGATGGCGGCAAACGTTGGAAGCATCTCGCCGGCGTACTTTGCCGAATGCCAGCCGCCGGCGTCGAGACGCGACAGCTCGCGCCACAGGAGCGCATCCGCGCGGCCGCGGCCGCTGGTCGTGCGGTCGAGCGTCGAGTCGTGCAGCAGGAAGGCGACGTTGTCGGCGGCGAGCTTCACGTCGAACTCGACCATCGAATAGCCGTGCGCGTGGCCGACGCGCATCGCGGTCAGCGTGTTCTCGGGTGCCAACTTGCCGGCGCCGCTATGCGCGCACAGGCGCGGATAAGGCCACGGTGGAAGGGCGGCGGCCTGGCTCATTGCAATCTGGCGCCCGAGGCGCTGTCGAACAGGAACACCCGCGCGGGATCGGCGGATAGATGCAGCGTCGAGCCCACGTCGAAGTGCTGGCCGTGCGGCAGGCGCGCGGTGACGGTGTCCGCCCCGTGGCCCACGTGCACGAGCGTGTCGGCGCCGAGCTTCTCGACCATTTCCACCGGCCCGCCGAAGAAGGCTTGATCCGCGGCAGCGGGCTGCAAGTGCTCGGGCCGAATCCCGACGGTCACCGCGGCGCCCGCGGGCGCGCCGCCGTTGACCCCGCGCACGCGACCCCCGGCCAGCAGGCCGTAGCGCGAGTCGCCCTCGGCCCGGGCCGGGAGGAAGTTCATCGCCGGCGATCCGATGAAGCCCGCCACGAACAGCGTCGCCGGATTCTCGTACACCGCCATCGGCGCCCCGATCTGCTCGGCGCGCCCCGCGTTCATCACGATCATCCGATCGGCCAGCGTCATCGCCTCCACCTGGTCGTGGGTGACGTACAGGCTCGTCGTGTGCAGCCGCCGATGCAGCTTCTGGATCTCGAAGCGCATCTGTACCCGCAGCTTGGCGTCGAGGTTGGACAGCGGCTCGTCGAACAGGAAGACCGCAGGCTCGCGCACGATGGCGCGGCCCATGGCCACCCGCTGCCGCTGCCCGCCCGAAAGCTGGCGCGGCTTGCGGGTGAGCAGCGGGGCGAGCTCGAGGATGCCGGCGGCGCGGTCCACGCGCGCCTTGATGTCGTCCTTCGAAAAGCCCCGGATGCGCAGTCCGTACGCCATGTTGTCGAACACGCTCATGTGCGGATACAGCGCGTAGTTCTGGAACACCATCGCGATGTCGCGGTCCTTGGGCTCGAGGTCGTTGACCACGCGGTCGCCGATGACGATCTCGCCGGAGGTGATCGCTTCGAGGCCCGCGACCATGCGCAAGAGCGTGGACTTGCCGCAGCCCGACGGCCCCACGATGACGATGAACTCGCCGTCGGTGACGTCGGCGGTGACGCCGTGGATCACCTCGAGCTCGCCGTAGCTCTTGCGTACGTCGCGGAAGTCGACTTTGGCCATTGGTGCCTGCTCTGTCAGTCCCGAAGGGCCGCCCCGAGGGACTGACTGCGCCCCCTCGGGGGGCAGCGAGCGGAGCGAGCGTGGGGGTTCATAGAATCCAGAAAATGATGTACGCAGCGGCCAGCAGCATCGTGGTCAGCGCGAACAGGAAGATAACGTCGACCAGGCGGGTGAGCGCGTCCGCCCGGTGCGCGTCGTGCGTGCGCAACGCCCACAGGATGAGGTAGACGCAGCCCACGAACAGGAACGCGTCGACCGCGATGAGTTCGTCGGCGTGCGAGCCGTCGAGCTCGGGGCGGCCGGTCGCCTGCAGGAAGCCCAGCGCCGCGATGCAAAGCCCCGCGAGCGACGCGGTCACCGACAGCAGGCGCAGCAGCACCTCGCGGTTGCGCGCGACGCGCTGCTCGAGCGGCGGCTGCGTGGCGTCGGGGCTCATTTTTCGGT
>JADLEZ010000464.1 GCA_020845855.1 Burkholderiales bacterium | reverse complement strand
GGACGCCCGCATCGTGGAAATCGCCGCGAAGGCGGTGAAGGAGGTCGGCTACCACGCGCAGCGCAGCGCCGACTGGGTCGTGCGCCTGGGCGACGGCACCGAGGAGTCGCACGCGCGCATGCAACGGGCGATCGACCGGGCGTGGCCGTACACCGGCGAACTCTTTACGGCCGATGAAGTGGAGCTCGCCCTCGTCGAGCAGGGTGTGGCCGCCGATCCGCGCGCGCTGCGCGATCCGTGGCTCGCCGATCTGCATGCGGTACTTGCCGAGGCAACCCTCACGCTGCCGGCCGGCGAATGGATGCAGGGCGCTCGCGGCCGCGGCGGCAAGCAGGGCGTGCACACCGAGCATCTCGGGCATCTGCTGACCGGGATGCAGTTCCTGCAGCGCGCGTACCCGGGCGCGCAGTGGTGAGCGTCGACCGCGTCTGGGACGCGCTCGCGACGGTGCCGGACCCCGAGGTGCCGGCGGTGTCGATCGTCGAGCTCGGGATCGTGCGCGGGGTGTCGTTCGCGGCCGGACGCCTGCGGGTCAAGCTGACGCCGACGTACTCGGGCTGTCCGGCGACCGATGTGATCGCCGGTCACGTGCGCGAGCGCCTCGCGGCCATCGGATTTCCGGACGCCGAGTTGGCGACGGCGCTGTCGCCGCCGTGGACCACCGACTGGATCGCACCCGAGGGGCGGCGCAAGCTCGCCGCCTTCGGCATCGCGCCGCCGCATGTGAACGCGGGACGGGTCGACGTCGCCGGCATCAGCCCGCTGCGGCGCGCGGGTGTGGCCGTGCGCTGCCCGCGCTGCGCGTCGACGCGGACCACGCTCCTGTCGCAGTTCGGCTCCACCGCGTGCAAGGCGCAGTACCGCTGCGACGCGTGCCTCGAGCCGTTCGATTACTTCAAACCGCACTGATGGCCAAGTTTCATCGCCTGCCGGTCGAGCGGATCGATCGCGAGACGCGCGATGCCGTCGCGATCACGTTCGCGGTGCCGGCAGCGCTGCGCGAGCAGTTCCGCTATGCGCAGGGGCAGCACCTGACGCTGCGCAAGGACATCGGCGGCGCGGACGTGCGCCGCTCGTACTCGATCTGCTCCGCGGTGCAGGACGACGCGCTGCGCATCGCGATCAAGCGCGCGCCGGGCGGGGTGTTCTCGACGTGGGCGAACGAGGCGCTGAAGCCGGGCGACACGCTGGAGGTGATGCCGCCGCTCGGGCACTTCAACGTGCCGCTCGACGCCGAGGCCGCGCGCCACTATCTCGGGTTCGCGGCCGGCAGCGGGATCACGCCGCTGCTGTCGATCGTCAAGACCACGCTCGCGGCGGAAGGCAGAAGCCGCTTCACGCTGATCTACGCCAACCGCGCGTCGAGCACGGTGATGTTCAAGGAGGAGCTCGCCGCAATCAAGGACCGCTATCTCGATCGCCTGAACCTGGTGCACGTGCTGTCGCGGGAGGCGCAGGACATCGAGCTCCTGCACGGACGCATCGACCGGGCCAAGGCCGGCGCGCTGCTCACGCACTGGGTGCGTCTGTCCGAGATCGACGCGGTGTTCGTGTGCGGGCCCGAACCGATGATGGACGCCGTGGTGGCAGCGCTTGCGGGTCGCGGCTATCCGCAGGCGAAGATCAAGGTCGAGCGCTTCGCGGCGAGCATTCCCCGGCACGCTCACGTCGTGCCCGAGGCGCCGCTGCCGGGCCACGCCGAGTGCGAGGCCACCGTCACGCTCGACGGCATGACCCGCACGTTCACGGTCGAAAAGGGCAAGGAGAGCCTGCTCGACGCCGGCTTGCGCCAGGGCGTGGAGATGCCTTACTCGTGCAAGGGCGGCGTATGCTCGACCTGCCGCTGCCGCCTCGTGCAAGGAGAGGTCGACATGGATGTCAACTTCGCGCTGGAGGACTACGAGGTCGCGCGCGGGTACATCCTCGCGTGCCAAAGCTACCCGGTGACGGACAGGGTCGCCGTCACCTATGACGACTGAACGAAATCGAACGAGTATGGGGTCAGAGTCGAAACTCAAATCGAGTATGGGGTCAGAGTCGAAACTCAAAACGAGATTCGACTCTGACCCCAATTAAAGCGTCATTGCCGGTAATATGGCGGAACGCCGCAAGCCATAGCCAGGAGAGACGTCGTGCCGCATCCCCTTTTCGAGCGCCATCGTGAATTGTTGACGCGCGCGGTGCAGGCGATCCGCGAGCGCAGCTATTGGAGCGCATTCCCCGAATCGGCGAGCCCCAAGGTGTACGGCGAGGGCGCGGCGGAGGCCGGCAAGGCGGCGTTCGACAAGCTCCTCGGCCAACGCTTTCCGCTCACGCAACCGGCGACGGTGGGCGATGTCGCCGGCGAGCGCTCGCCGTTCGGCCTCGCGCTCGGCGTGACCTACCCCAAGCCCGACATCGACGGCCTGTTCGCCGCGGTGGGCCGCGCACACGATACGTGGAAGAAGCAGGACCCGGAGACCTGGGCCGGCGTGTGCGCCGAGATCCTCACCCGCATCAACAAGGCCAGCTTCGAAATCGCCAACGCGGTGATGCACACGTCGGGGCAGGCGTTCCTGATGGCGTTCCAGGCCGGCGGACCGCACGCGCAGGATCGCGGGCTCGAGGCGGTCGCGTACGCGTGGGATGAAATTTCGCGCGTGCCGGGCAAGGCGCACTGGGAGAAGCCGCAGGGCAAGAACGAGCCGATCCGCATGGAAAAGCGCTTCCGCGTCGTGCCGCGCGGCATCGCGCTCGTCATCGGCTGCTGCACGTTTCCCACCTGGAACGGCTATCCCGGCCTGTTCGCGAGTCTCGCCACCGGCAACGCGGTGATCGTGAAGCCGCATCCGGGCGCCATCCTTCCGCTCGCGATCACGGTGAGGATCGCGCGCGAAGTGCTGGCCGAGGCCGGCCTCGATCCCAACGTGGTCACGCTGTTCGCGCACGAGGCCGGCAGCCCGGTCGCCCAGGAGCTTGCGCTGCGCCCCGAGGTGCGCATCATCGACTTCACCGGCAGTACCGCCAACGGCCGCTGGCTGGAGGAGCACGCGCGGCAGGCGCAGGTGTACACCGAGAAGGCCGGGGTGAACCAGATCATCCTCGACAGCGCCGCCGACATGAAGGCGGTGGCGCGCAACGTCGCGTTCTCGCTGGCGCTGTACACCGGCCAGATGTGCACGGCTCCGCAGAACATCTACGTCCCGCGCGGCGGCATCGATACGGCGGAAGGGCACCTGTCGTTCGACCAGGTGGGCGAAGCCCTTGCCGACGCCGTGCGCAAGCTCACCGCCGACCCCGCGCGCGCGGTCGAGGTGCTCGGCGCCCTGCAGAACGAAGGCGTGCTGCGCCGGCTGGAGGCTGCGCGCTCGCTCGGCACGCTGATCCTCGACACGCAAGCCGTCGCGCACCCCGCGTTCCCGGAGGCGACCGTGCGCACGCCGCTCATCGTCAGGCTCGACACCGCCGACCGCGCCACCTACCTCAACGAGTGGTTCGGGCCGATCGCGTTCGTGATCGCGACCGCGGACACCGCCGAAAGCCTCGCCATCGCCCGCGACGCGGTGCGCGGCCACGGCGCGCTGACGCTGTCGGTGTACTCGACCCGCGACGACGTGATCGCGCGCGCGGTCGAGGTCGCCGAGGATGCGGGCGTCGCACTGTCGATCAACCTCACCGGCGGCGTGTTCGTGAACCAGTCGGCCGCGTTCTCCGACTTCCACGGCACCGGCGCCAACCCGGCGGCCAACGCCGCGCTGACCGACGCCGCGTACGTGGCGAGCCGCTTCCGCGTGGTGCAGCATCGCGTGCATGTGTAAGGGGCCCGCGCCATGAACTACGAATCCATCAGGTACGAGTGCGCCGACGCCATCGCGCGCATCACGCTCAACCGGCCGGACCGGCTCAACAGTTTCATCGCCTCCATGCACGAGGAACTGCGCGATGCGCTTCGCCGGGTCGCCGGCGACGGCGCGCGGGTGCTGCTGCTGACCGGCGCGGGGCGCGGCTTTTGCGCGGGCCAGGATCTGTCCGATCGCGCGGTGCAGCCGGGTGATGCACCGGTCGATCTCGGCGAGTCGATCGAGCGCAACTACCGGCCGCTGGTGCTCGGCCTGCGCGACCTGCCGATGCCGGTCGTGTGCGCGGTCAACGGGGTCGCCGCCGGCGCGGGCGCCAACATCGCGCTCGCCTGCGATCTCGTCATCGCCGCGAAGTCGGCGAGCTTCATCCAGGCCTTTTGCAAGATCGGCCTCGTGCCCGACAGCGGCGGCACCTACTTCCTGCCACGGCTCGTGGGCACGGCGCGCGCGATGGGGTTGGCGCTGCTCGGCGACAAGCTCACGGCGCAGCAGGCGGCCGACTGGGGACTCATCTGGAAGT
>JADLEZ010000463.1 GCA_020845855.1 Burkholderiales bacterium | reverse complement strand
CGCCACCAAACTTCCGCGACAGCACCAGCGTGATCGCCGCCGTCAGCGTCGTCTTGCCATGATCCACGTGCCCTATCGTCCCCACGTTCACGTGCGGCTTCGTACGCTCGAACTTGCTCTTGGCCATGATTTATGTCCCTTAGGATTTCTTGTTGATCACCGCTTCGGCGACGTTCTTCGGTGCCTCGGTGTAGTGCTTGAATTCCATCGTGTACGTCGCGCGACCCTGCGACAGCGACCGTAGCGTCGTCGAGTAACCGAACATCTCGGCCAGCGGAACCTCGGCCTTGACCAGCTTGCCGGTGGGCAGGTCGTCCATGCCCTGGATCATCCCGCGCCGCGACGACAGGTCGCCGACGACGGTGCCCATGAAGTCCTCAGGCGTCTCGACCTCGACCGCCATCATCGGTTCGAGCAGCATCGGACTCGCCTGCCGCATGCCGTCCTTGAACGCTATCGACGCGGCCATCTTGAACGCGTTCTCGTTGCTGTCGACATCGTGCGACGAGCCGTCGAACAGCGTGACCTTGATGTCGACCACCGGAAAGCCCGCGAGCACGCCATTGGGCAGCGTCTCGCGCAGGCCCTTCTCGACCGCCGGGATGAATTCGCGCGGCACCGTGCCGCCCTTGATCGCGTCGACGAACTCAAATCCCTTGCCGGGCGCCAACGGCTCCATCTTGAGCCAAACGTGGCCGTACTGGCCGCGTCCGCCCGACTGCTTGACGAACTTGCCTTCGACCTGCACCAGCTTCTTGATCGCTTCGCGGTACGCGACCTGCGGCGCCCCGACGTTGGCCTCGACGCCGAATTCGCGCTTCATGCGGTCGACCAGGATCTCGAGGTGCAGCTCGCCCATCCCGGAAATGATCGTCTGCCCCGACTCCTCGTCGGTGCGGACGCGGAACGACGGATCCTCCTGCGCCAGGCGATTCAGCGCAATGCCCATCTTCTCCTGGTCGGCCTTGGTCTTCGGCTCGACGGCGACGTGGATCACCGGCTCCGGGAAGATCATCCTTTCGAGCGTGATCACGTGCGCGGGATCGCAGATCGTGTCGCCGGTGGTGGCCTCCTTCAGCCCCACTGCGGCGGCGATGTCGCCGGCGCGCACTTCCTTCAGTTCCTCGCGCTGGTTGGCGTGCATCTGCAGGATGCGGCCGATGCGCTCCTTGCGGTCCTTGATCGGGTTGAAGATCGTGTCGCCGGACTTGACCACGCCCGAGTACACGCGGAAGAAGATCAGCTGGCCGACGTAGGGGTCGGTCATGATCTTGAACGCGAGACCGGCGAAGGGCTCGTCGTCGGCGGCGCGGCGTTCGCCTTCCTTGCCGTTGTCGAGCTCGCCCACGACCGGCGGAATATCCGTCGGCGCCGGCATGTACTCGATGACCGCGTCGAGCATCGCCTGCACGCCCTTGTTCTTGAACGCGGAGCCGCAGAACATCGGCACGATTTCGCTGGCGATCGTGCGTATGCGGATTCCGCGCTTGATTTCCTCGATCGATAGTTCGCCCGATTCGAGGTACTTGTTCATCAGCTCTTCATTCGCCTCGGCGGCGCTCTCGAGCATCTTCTCGCGCCATTGCGCTGCGGTAGCGTGCAGATCCGCAGGAATCTCGCGCATGTCGTACTTCATCCCCTGCGACGACTCGTCCCAGTAGATCGCCTTCATCCGGACGAGGTCGACCACGCCCTCGAACTTCTCCTCGGCGCCGATCGGTATCTGCATCGGCACCGGATTGGCCTTGAGGCGCGACCGCATCTGCTCGTAGACCTTGAGGAAATTGGCACCCTGGCGGTCCATCTTGTTGACGAAGGCGAGCCGCGGCACCATGTATTTGTTGGCCTGCCGCCAGACGGTTTCCGATTGCGGCTGGACGCCGCCGACCGCGCAATACACCATGCACGCGCCGTCGAGCACGCGCATCGACCGCTCGACTTCGATGGTGAAGTCGACGTGCCCCGGCGTGTCGATGATGTTGATCCGGTGCTCGGGGAAGTTGTTGTCCATCCCCTTCCAGAAGCAGGTCGTCGCTGCGGACGTGATCGTGATGCCGCGCTCGCGCTCCTGCTCCATCCAATCCATCACGGTCGCGCCGTCGTGCACCTCGCCGATCTTGTGCGAGACTCCGGTGTAGAACAGGATGCGCTCGGTGGTCGTGGTCTTGCCGGCGTCAATGTGTGCACTGATGCCGATGTTGCGATACCTGTCGATGGGGGTTATTCGGGGCATGGTTTTGATCCTGTAGGGCGGACTGCCGGACGGACTGCGTTCCGCCGGGGGCGCCGTATCGGCGCAACCGGCTGCAGCCGGCCCTACGAGGAAATTCGTTCGTCTTCGTTGTGCGGGCTCTTAGAATCGGAAATGCGAGAACGCCTTGTTGGCTTCCGCCATCCGGTGCACTTCCTCGCGCTTCTTGACCGCGCCACCGCGGCCCTCGGACGCCTCGAGCAGTTCCGCCGCGAGTCGCTGGCCCATCGACTTCTCGCCGCGCTTGCGCGCCGCTTCGCGCAGCCAGCGCATCGCGAGCGCCGTGCGGCGCACCGGACGGACCTCGACCGGCACCTGGAAGTTGGCGCCGCCGACGCGGCGGCTCTTCACCTCGACCATCGGGCGCGAATTCGAAAGCGCCTGGTTGAACACCTCCAGCGGGTCCTTGCCGCCCTTTTTGGAGATGGACTCGAAGGCGCCGTAGATGATTCGTTCGGCGACCGACTTCTTGCCGCTGTCCATCAGCACGTTGATGAACTTGGCGACATCGGTGCTGGCGAACATGGGATCCGGCAGGATCTCGCGTTTGGGAACTTCGCGGCGACGTGGCATGAACTGTTCTCTCTATTGAGCAGCGTGTGCGGCTTTTACTGATTACGTGGTGGCCTTTGGACTACGCGGCCTTGGGCCGTTTTGCGCCATACTTCGAGCGCGCCTGCTTGCGGTCCTTGACGCCCGCGGTGTCGAGCGCGCCGCGCACCATGTGATAGCGCACGCCCGGAAGATCCTTCACCCGGCCGCCGCGAATCAGCACCACCGAGTGCTCCTGCAGATTGTGTCCCTCGCCGCCGATGTAGCTGATGACCTCGAAGCCGTTGGTCAACCGCACCTTGGCGACCTTGCGCAGCGCCGAGTTCGGCTTCTTCGGGGTCGTCGTGTACACGCGCGTGCATACGCCCCGCTTTTGCGGGCTTTCCTGCAGCGCCGGCACCTTGCTTTTCGATACGACGGGCTTGCGGCCCTTCCGCACGAGCTGATTGATCGTTGGCATCCTGGTTTTCCGCTGATTGTCTGTTTCGTGCGGTCTTGCCCTTCCGCAAGGCGAGAAGGAACCGCATGGCCTAGTGCTCGGCGCCGCTGAGCTTTCCACGTTGCCGGCTTCGCGAAACCACTTCGTTACATCGCGCTTCTGTCGATTCCGTTGCTTTCGTTCGAATGCTGCGGTTTTCCGCTGCCTGCTTTCGGCTGCGGCGCTTCAAATCAAAGTGGCCCTCGTTCGCGCCTGACGATCGACACCAAGGGCGCGGCACTCGGGCCACCTCTGCCGCGCCTTGGCCGACGGTTGGGACTGCAGCCAGGTACGCGTCGCGCTCACGTCCACGTCGCAGCTTTGCTCACTGGGCGTCCGGGAGGCGAAAAGACCGCAATTATAGTGCCTATTCGAGCACTGGGTCAACTCGAGAAAGATGCGCTGGACGTGCGCATGGCCGCGCTACGGGCGGCCCCGCCTATTGCCGCCGCCGAGCGCGGAGTACAGAGCAGAAGAGCGTGCCACACCCGCACACACCCACACCCGCACACACCCCGCACACACCCGCACGTAGGCCGCCCTCGCCGACCGCTGCCGTGCTTGCAACTCGTCGCCGCAAAACAGCGGTTGCAGCAGATTGGCTCAAATATTCAAGATGTTGATGCCATATTCAAGAACATCGTCGACGTTAAGATGAGATAGCTGGAATTATCCGGAGATGACGAGTTTCCGGTACAGGTCCGCCGTTGCCAGCGCCGGCAGTATCGCCTCCGCCTGCGCGACCCGCGCTTTCCGGCTTTCCACGTCCCTCAGCGCCACGCCGCCGCCGGCCCGGGTCCGACCGTGTAGCCGCCGATCAGCGCGCAGAGCATTCCAGCGTCGATTGAGTGGAAGACGATCACGGAAACCAGCAGCGTTAAACTAGGGGATTCGGCCGGTATGCGGACCGCAAGCCTGCTGTTGCCACTTCTCCCCACGACACGTGTCAATTCGCGCCCTAATAGAGCCAGCGATTCGCGGCGTAATAGAGCCAGTTCAGAGGTGTCGATTTCGTGATCTCGAACAGGTGACGTTCTAACGGTTTTGGGGGTTGGTTACAAGCATTGTTT
>JADLEZ010000462.1 GCA_020845855.1 Burkholderiales bacterium | reverse complement strand
GATCAAGTCCGCGGTCGCCGGCGCGACGGTGAACGACACGGTGGCCGCCATCGTCGGCGGCGCGCTGCGCCGCTATCTCGCGGACAAGCGCGAGCCGGTGAAGCCGTCGCTGGTCGCCTTCATGCCGATCAACACCCGGCAGGACGCCTCTGAAAAACAGACGACGGGCCATACCGTGGCGATCATGACCGCGGCGGTGCGCACCGACATCGCCGACCCGCTGGCGCGGCTCGCGGCCATCCACGAAGCAACCTCGCACTCCAAGGAAGTGAGCAACGCCATCGGCGCGCGCGAGTTGACCGACCTGACCAAGCACGCGCCGGCGCCCACGATGCTGCTCGCGAGCAAGCTGCTGCTCCTCGGTGGCTTCGGCGGCAACCCCAAGCTGCCGTTCCACAATCTGTGCATCTCCAACGTGCCGGGCCCGCCGTTCCCGCTGTACTTCCTCGGCGCGAAGCTCGAGCTCTTCTCGGTCGTGGCGCCCGTCACCGACGGCTTCACGCTGTTCTTCGCGGTGACGAGCTACGACGGCAAGCTCGTCGTCACCCTGACGTCGGTGCCCGGGATCGTGCCCGACCCGGCCTTCATGGCGCAGTGCCTGCGCGACAGCTTCGCGGAGATGAAGCGCGCGGTGCAGGTTGCGCGAAAGCCGGCGAAGCGGCGGCGCAACACGAAGACGGCTTCGCGCGCCGCCGCTTGAGCGGCGAGGTGCTGCCGAGTCGGCCAAGCGACCGATGGCACCCTCCTTGCACGGCCGGTTAGCATCGTTGCGAACTGGCACCTCCGGAGGTCTCTGTTGAACTACCGACGCGCCATGGCCCTGGAAAGGGCCTTGCAGACGATCGAAATGGCAGGTTCGAAGCGGCGGCAAACCGAAACGCTTACTCGCGACCGGGTCCTGCAGGAACTACCGCCGAGCATGATCGCGGCGCACCCCTGCGGCGGGGCCTATTGAGCAGACGGCTTCCGGCCCCAGGAGCCGCCGTTCGGGTCACGAAGCTGAAAGCAGTCGCGTCGCGAGCCACGGCTCACCTGCGAGTTCCATATAATAATATGGCAATACAGCCATATACATGGTAGACTCTGCGAATGACGAAGCCTAGCTTCGAATGGGACAAGCGCAAGGATGCAGAAAACCTGGTCAAGCACGGAGTGCCGTTCGCGCTGGCGCAATACGCGTTTGCCGATCCGAAGCGCGTTATTGCCGAGGACACGATGCATAGTGGAAAGGAAACGCGATACTTCTGCTTCGGCTTGGTCGGCGAAGCCGTACTCACCGTTCGCTTCACATACCGGCCAGGTGTGATCCGCATTTTCGGCGCTGGTTACTGGCGCAAGGGAAAGACGATCTATGAGCACGAGAATCAAGTACACGAATGAGCCGATGGGCGAGCCTCGAGTAATCAAGGATTTCCTGCCCTCACCGTCCGAGCTCGCGTTCCGCGACGAGGACGTGAAGATTACGATCACGCTGAGCAAGAAGAGCGTGGACTTCTTCAAGTCCGAGGCGGCGAAGGCAGACACGCAATACCAGCGAATGATCCGCCGACTGCTTGATGCTTATGTAGAAGCGCATGCTGACGACCAGTCGGCACGCAGAATTCGGAGCAAGGCGAAGGCGGCCCGGGTGGCTTAGATGGGCAACCTCGGCCCGATGCTCGGCCAGGCGCGCCACTTCATCCGCAACGCGAAGGAAGACATGCCGTACGGCGTCACGTGCTGTTCGGACGAGACGCGACGGCTGTACGGCTTGATGCAGAAGCGGTTGTCGGAGGCGGAGTACCTGGCTGGCGCGGACTATTCGATCGCCGACATCGCCACCTATCCTGGGTGGCGCGCTTCGAGTGGCACAAGGTGGACCTCGGCGAGTTTCCGGCCGTGAAGCGGTGGTTCGACGGCACCTGCCTGCGACCCGCGGTGCCGCGAGGCAAGGCCGTCCCGACACCGCCGTAGTCAGCCGACCCTTCGCGCCTGGCCCTGCCAGTAGCGCTCGCGCAGGTTGCGCTTCAGCACCTTGCCCACCGCGCTGCGCGGCAGCGCCTCGATGAACTCCACGCCCTTCGGCGACTTGACGCTGCCGATCCGGTCCTTGCACAGGGCGATGAGCTCCTCGCCGCTGACTTCCTGCCCGGTCTTGAGCTCGACCACCGCATGCACCGCCTCGCCCCACTTGTCGTCGGGAACGCCGATGACCGCGCAGTCCATCACCGCCGGGTGCGACTGCAGCACCTTCTCCACCTCGACCGACCACACGTTGAAGCCGCCGCTGACGATCATGTCCTTCTTGCGGTCGACGATGTAATAGAAGCCGTCGGCGTCGCGATAGCCGATGTCGCCGGTGTGATGCCAGCCGAACGCGTTCGCGCGCGCGGTCTCTTCCGGGTTCTTGTAGTAGCCGGCCATGGCCGAGGTCGCGCGCACCACGATCTCGCCGTGCTCGCCGTCGCCTAGGAGCTTGCCGCTGTCGTCCATGATGCCGAGGCGCGCGAACGGCGCGGCGCGGCCGCAGCTCGTGAGCCGCTTTTCGTCGGCGGGGCCCCCGTCGGCGCCGCGGTGATCGGCGCGCGCGAGATAGGTCACGGGAAAGAGCGTCTCGGTCTGGCCGAACGCCTGCAGCATCACCGGACCGAAGATCTTCAGGCACTGGCGCAGCTTCTCCGGCGCCATCGGCGCTGCGCCGTACGTGAAGTAGCGCAGGGACGAAAGGTCGTGCTCCTTGATCGCGGGCGAGGCGATGAGCCCGTAAATGGCGGTCGGCGGCAGGTACAGGTAGCTGATGCGCCGCCGCTCGATGGCCGAGCACAGGAGCTTCGGGTCGATCTTCGACTGCAGCACCACCGTGCCGCCCTGCGCGAGCACGAACAGCGCGAGGTAGCCGCCGGCGTGGGTGAGCGGCGCGGCTGCGAGGTACACGGGCGGCGTGTCCTCGAACTGGAACACGCCGTACATGTTCGCGAAGAAGCCCTCGAGGCTGCGGTTGGTGTGCATCGCTCCCTTCGGCACGCCGGTGGTGCCGCCGGTCGTCTGCAGCAGCACGAGGTCGTCGGGCCCGGTGCCGGGATCGATCTCGTCGGCCGGCTGCTCGCGCACCCAGTCGAGGAGCGCCGGCGCATTGGCGCCCGGGCGGTCGATGCACACGTAGCGGCGGATGCGCGGCACGCGTTTCCTAATCGCCTCGACCGCCGCCTCGAACGCGCTGTGGTAGAAGAGAATCTCGCACTCGAAGTTGTCGAGGACGAAGCAGTTCTCGTCCATCGCGTTGCGGGGGTTGATCGCCACCCACACCATGCCGGCGCGGACGATGCCAAGGAGGCACGCGAAGCCCACGGCATCGTTGGGCGACAGCACCGCGCCCTTCATGCCGATCGAGAAGCCGTCGGCGCGCAGCGCGTTGGCGGTGCGCAAGGTGATCTCGCGCAGGTGGCGGAACGTGAACGTCTGCTCGGTCTCGTCGTGGATGAAGCACGGCGCGTCGGGATTGCGCGCCGCGCCCTGGTCGAAGAAGTCGATGAATCGCATGGTGTCCTCGTCGTCGATGGCAGGCCGCAAGGGGGCCTCGCACTGGCGACAAGTTAACGCTCGGGTGTCGGTCGCCGGCCCCCCCG
>JADLEZ010000461.1 GCA_020845855.1 Burkholderiales bacterium | reverse complement strand
GTAGCGATCCAACCGTGCGGCGCGCGTCCCTCGCCGCATGAAACGCGCGCCCCTCACCCCATCCCTCTCCCCGCAAGCGGGGAGAGGGGGAGCTAAGCAGGCGCTGCGCCTGATGTCCCTCTCCCCGCGAGCGGGCAGAGAGGGAGCGAAGCAGGCGCTGCGGCTGATGTCCCTCTCCCCGCGCGCGGGGAGAGGGTGCCCGATAGGGCGGGTGAGGGGGCGGCTGCGGTTCATTTCAGTACGTCAGCACGCGGGTGTCGTCGTCCATCACCTGCTCGATCAGGTACGCCCCGCCCACCACCCCTTCGCACTCGGGGACGAGGTCGTCCTTGGTCATCTCGAACAGATCGAGGTTGGGCGAGCAGCAGAAGAACTTCACACCGGCTTCGTGCGCATCCTGGATGAAGGAGTAGACCGATTTCGGGGAGCCGGGTTTCACGAACAGGTTCTCCGCCACGCCCTTCCTCATGAGGCGCCCGGAGGTCGCCGTGCAGATCACCTCCACTTCGTAATCCATCGCCGCCGCGACGGACGCCTGGAAGATGGGCGCGCCCAGTTCCTCGCCGTTGCGGGGATCGGTGTTGGCCATCACGATCACGAGCTTGCTCGGCACGGTTTTCCCCCTCGGCGCGACATATCAGAGAATTCTAATATGATAGGCGCTGGCGGCAAGCTAACGCAAGCGGCGGCTCCCCCTACAAGGCGGAACCGTCCATCCAGCCGGCGATGCGGATGAGGCCGGTCATGATCGGCACCAGCGCGTCTTCGAGCTTCCGCTGTACGTCGCGCAGGCGGGCGAGCTCGTCGGCCACACCGGCAGGTCCGTCCTCGAACTCCATCACGAGGTCCTCGACCATCGCCACTTTCAGTCCCGGATGGCCGGCGAAGCCCAGCGTGCGTGCGCCGAGCTGCCACAGGCACGCGCGGCCCTCCTCATCGCGCGCGAGCACCGCAGCGCCGGGCGGCGGCGCCGGCCAGTCGCGCATGTACACGGCGAGCGGATAGCGCGCCGGCAGATAGCCCGCGAGCGCGTCTGCGGAAAGCCGCGTCGCGGCGCCGACGCGAAAGGACAGCGGCGTGGGTTCGGCAGCGCCACCCGCCGCGAGCGCGACGATCTGCGCGCCGAGGCCGATGCCAACCAACGGCACGCCTCGCGCGAGGCACTCGCGCACCAGCGCCACCTCGGCGGCGAGCGTGGGCAAGTCGCGCTCGCCGGCGCTGCCCCACGGCCCGCCGCCGAGGATCACGAGCCCGTCGGCGACGGTGTCGACCTTGGGCAGCCCTCCCCCGGCGGTGAACGGGCGGTGATAGCGAAAGCGGATGCCGCGGCCCTCGAGGTGGTCCTCGATGAGTCCCAGGTACTCGGCCGAGGTGTGCTGGACGACGTGGAGGGTTCTCACGGGACTCCCTATAACCGTGTCATCCCGAGCGAAGCGAGGGATCTGCTTTCAGCCAAACGACACCGCGCTTTTCGACGAATGGCTAGCCCGGCGCGGACCCGCCCGCCGCGCCGATCGCGCCTTCGATGGCTTGCCGGAACTCGCCGGGAGACACCGAGAGCAGTCCCACCGTGGCCTCTGTGAAAAACCGCTCCACCGCGTCACCGGCCTCGCGCGCGAGCACGCCGCGCAGCGCCGACTCGAGGTCGAACACCGTGCGCGGCGGGGTGACGAAGAAGTCGCCGGTGACGAGCACGTCGCGCACGCGCGCTTCGCGCATGCCGTCGAGCCGCGCGTACGCGGTCACCGTGCCGCCCGCGCCGGTGACGCTCGCGCTGCCGGTGCCCTCGCCGGTACCGGGGTCGTCGATGCTCGCCACGAACGCCTCGGTGCCGATCTCCTCGTCGTAGTAGCGCGCCGCTAGCGCCTCCTCGTGCGCGGTCAGCGTGCCCGCAACGGGTTCGATGCCAAGGCGCTCGGCGAAGCCCTCGACGAGCGCCTTCTGAACCTCGGCGATCGACGGAGCGGCGCCTTTGAGCTCCTGCAGCGTCACCACGCGCTGCGCCGCGCTGTCGAGCGCGCGCTTGGCAAGTTTCGCTTCCGCGACCTTGAGTGCGGCGACCATGCGGGCCGGATCGAGGTCGATCAGCACGGTGCCTTGATAGAACAGCGTGTCGCCTTCGAAGAAGCCGCCCGTGCCGGAGAGCTTGCGCCCGCCCACCTCGATGTCGTTGCGCGGCCGGTAGCGGGCATCCACGCCCAGCCGCGACAGTCCCGCCGCCGCCGCTTCGCAGATCTCGCGCGCAAGATCGGGGAGCGAGCCGATCGCAAGCGTGGCGCGTGCGAACACGAGCTCCCAGCCCAACTGGCCTTCGTCGAAGTAGATCGCCCCGCCGCCGGTGATGCGCCGGCCCACGCCCACGCCGTTCGCGTGGCAATAGTCGAGCTTCACCTCGCGCGCGAGCGCCTGGTGACGCCCGATGAGAACGGTGGGCGGAAATCGCAGGAACCGGATGGTGTCGGGAATGGCGCCCGCGTTGCGCGCGTCGATCATCGCCTGGTCGAGCGCCATGTGGCGGCGCCCCTCGCGCACGCCGGTGTCGACCACACGGAAGACGCGCGGCGCCACGCGCCGTCAGCTCCCGGCCTTCGGCACGATGCGAAGCTGCCGGCGGATGCGCCGCACGTCGGCCTTGTTCGGCGCGAACGGATAGCTCGCGATGTCCGACGGCGGGGAGTCGCCGTACGGCCGGTCGCAGGCGGAGACGTCGTCGGCGAACTTGCCGGGGCAGCCGGAGGTGCGGAACGCGACACCTTCGTCGATCACCGCGTCGAGCTCGGCCACGGGGAGCCCGAAGTGCACCACGCGCCCCTCGTGGTCGAAGCGCATGTGCGACACGCGCACGCCGCGATAGTCGATGAGATAGCGCGCGAGCTGCACCCGGCGCCACTGGTCACGCGGGGTCGCGGGCAGATGATCCATGAGCGAGCCCTGCTCGGGGAAGAAGCAGAACATGTGGCTGTGCCCGTCCAGGTCGACCAACTCCTGCACAAGGCTAAGCGCCTCGTATTCGGTCTCGCCCATGCCGATGATGATGTGCGCGCCGAACTTTTGCGGGCCGAAGATCTCGCGCGCGTCGTGCAGGATCTGCCAGTACTTCGCCCAGGTGTGCGGCGACTGCACGCCCTTGCCGCGCGTGCGGTCGAACAGCGCCGGTGTTGCGGCATCGAGCGCCACGGTGAAGATGTCCGCGCCCAGGTCGCGCAGGCGCTTGACGTCCTCGCGCGTCATGGTGGTGGGGTTGGACAGGATCGACACCGGGATCGCGGACGGGTCGACGCGCGCCGTCCACGCCTTAAGCACGCTGACCGTATCCGCGTCCGAGCGCGGATGGGTGATCATCGAGATGCACATGCGGTGGAACGGGCTTTGCGCACCGTCCTTGGCGACGATGTCGATGGTGCGCTCGAGCGGCACCGCCGGCCAGTCCACCCGGATGAAGTTGCGGTCGGCGTAGTCGCGCTCGGCCTCGCGGTGACGGGCGAGCCCGCAGTACGCGCAGTTGGCGCGGCAGCCTTCCGGGTACGTGAGGAGCAGGTTCAAGCAGCGCGTGCAGCCGCAGCGGTGCATCTTCCCCGGCATGATGCCGAGCGTGATCGCCGCCGCGGTCGACATCTGCACGTACTCGGGCGAGCGCATGTGCGGGGTCAGGATGTTGTAGTTGGGCCGGTACACGCCCTGCGGGGCGACGCCGGCGGCGACCACGCGCGCGCCCATGCGCGCCTCGCGCGGCACCGGCGCCGGCATTCGCGGCTGCATGCGGTCGAACGCGTTGTGGTCGTGCAGGGAGGTCGCCGCGGGGGCGGCGGCTTCGGGCCGATGGCAGCTCATCGCATCACTCTCCTCGTCACTCACGCCGCCCAGTATTCGGGGTAGGCGATCCAGCCGCGGCGCAACGCCGCGTTCGACACGTGGCCCTTGGCGGCCCGCGCAAGCTCGCGCCGGCGCGTGAGCGCGCGAGCGAGCGAAGGTCCGAAGAGCGCGGCGAGCTCCTCGGCGTAGTCCACGCCTGCCCCGGCGTCGCCCGCGGCGATCGCAGCCGCGGCCTCGCCTGCCAGCGTGCCCGACTGCACGGCCGCCGCGATGCCCGCCCCGGTGACGGGGTTGGCAAGGCCGGCCGCGTCGCCCGCGAGCAGCACCGGCGTGGCGCCGATCGCACCCAGCGGCCCGACCATCCCGCCGACGGGAATCGCGCCGCCGGTCAGTGCGCTCACCTCGCGTCCGACGCGGCCCTGGCCGGCGAGCATCGCGTGCAAGCGGTCGACGATGGTCCGCAGTGTCGAGCGGGCCGAAGGATCCACACCCGCACCCAGGTTCGCGCACTCGCCCTTGGGAAACAGCCAGCCGTAACCGCCGCGGATGTCGGGTGCAAGGAAGATGTCGGTCGCCTCGAACGGCACGCGAAGCGGCACCGTCACCTGCCGGGTCTCGACCAGTGCCGCGTTGACGCAGCCGATGGCGTGGCCGGCGCGCGAACGCGGCCCGTCGGCGCCGACGATCACGGTGGCGGCGATGGCCGCGCCGTGCGCGAGATGCACGGCGGCGGGCTCCTTGGACAGCCGACGCGCCACGACGCCGAAGCGGCAATCGGCGCCGGCGGCGCGCGCCGATTGCACCAACGCGGCGTCGAACTCGGCGCGGTCGAGCATCTGCCCCGGAAACGGCGCGGTGACGTCGGGCGGATCGTCGCCGACGTAGGTCGCCATCGCGACGATGCGCTGACGCACGCTCGCGGCGAGTGCGGCGACGCTGCTGCCCAGCGGTGTGGGCACGAACTCGGCGCATTGCACCGGAAGGCCCGGCTCGGTACGGCGGTCGACCGCGATGACACGGGCGCCGGCACGCGCGGCGGCGGCAGCCGCGCAGGCGCCGGCGGGACCCAGTCCCAGCACCAGCACGTCGGCGCGCTCGATGCTGCCGCTCATGGCAAAGCAACGATCGGAATGCGCCGGCCAAGCTCGATCGTGCGGCCCGTCTTGATCGAGCAGCACGCATGCTCCTGCACCGCGGGCCGTCCGAGCGCCTGCGCGACCGCGAGCGTGCCGTCGGCGGGAAACGCGATGCCATCGAGGCCCGCAGCGACCGCGTAGGCATCGGTCACCCGCCGGTGCATCCCCGGCGGCCGCGCGCAGCCCAGCAGCACCTCGCGGTCCGCCACACGCGCGCGCGCTTCGAGGAACACGCGGCCCACGTCCGTGGTGGGCGGTGTGGCAAACGTGCCGGGCTTCGCGTAGAACGGCATCACCACCACCAGCACCAGCGAGTGGATCGGGTGGCGGGCGACGATGTCGAGCGCGTTGGCCTCGCCGACGATGCGGCCGTAGTGTAGCCCGATCACGATGTGCGGCACCACTTCCATCGTCGTGTCGCATAGTGCCGCGAGGGTCGCCTCGAAGTCCGCGACCGGCCGTTCGAGGTGGTAGACATCGCGAATCGTTTCCGGCGCGCCGATCACGTCCATCATCGCGGTGTCGACACCGGCGGCCTCCATGAGCTTCGCCCGCCGCGCGTCGGTGAGCGCCGAGTGGATCGCCACTTTCAGCTGCGGGTGGTCGCGCTTCAGCCGCTCGATCACCGGGTAGTAGCGCTCGTAGCCGATCTCGTTACGCCGGTTCGACCCGCCCGAGAGCAGGAAGCCCTGCAAGCCCTGCGTGGCAACGAGATCGCGCACGTTGCGCTCGAGCATCGCGGGCGAGGTCGCCGGGATCATCGGCTCGAGGATCTTCGCCTGGCAGTGGTCGCAGTTGAGCGCGCAGCCGCCCGCGGTGACCGAGAACGCGGGACACGCGTTCTGGCTGCAGCCCTCCATGTCGCAGCTCGAATACGACTTGAACGTGGGGGTGGAAAAGCGGATCGGCCGGCCGGTCACGCGGGACCGCGCGCGCTCGCAGTCGGCCAGGAACGCCGCGTCGAGCGGCGCGTCCTCGAGTTCCTCCAGGACAGCGAGGCGCTCGTGCCAGGCGGGGGACTGTGGTGCGGGCACGTCGGGCCTACGCTGCGGCCCGAAGCCGCGGCATCACGCGGTCGCGCAGCGCGATCACCTCCGCGCGCACGGGCTTTCGCGTGCGCACGTCGGCCAGCGTGGTGAGCCACGCCGGCTCGACCTCGTCGTCGTCGATGAGATCGCAGGCGAGCGCACGCAGCACCGCGGAAGCCTGCGCATTCAGCGTTGCCGGCACGCGGCGGCCCGCGAGCCGCGCCCAGATGCCGGTCCAGTAGCGCGCGAGCGTCCACGGATTGTAGCCGCCGCCGCCCAGCACCACCGCGTGCGGGGCGGCCGCGACGAGGCGCTCGATCGCGTCCCACAGCGCGACGTTGGACAGCGCCATGCGGGTGAGCGGATCGCCGGCGAGCGCGTCCGCCCCGCAGGTGAGCACCACCGCCCGCGGCGCGATGCGACGGGCGAGAGGCAGCACGACTTCGTCGACGAGGCAGTCGAGCTCGGCGTCGTGGAAGCCCTGCGGGACCGGCAGGTTGAGCGAGCGGCCGCCGGCCGTGTCGTCCACGCCGCCGCTGTGCGGCCAGCGCCCGGCCTCGTGGATCGACAGCGTGT
>JADLEZ010000460.1 GCA_020845855.1 Burkholderiales bacterium | reverse complement strand
TCGTCACCCTGCGCATCAAAGGCGACCTGCGCGGCTGCATCGGCACCGTGAACGCGTACCGCGCGCTGGCCGAGGATGTTCGCGCCAACGCCCGCGCCGCGGCCTTCCAGGATCCGCGCTTCGCGCCGCTTGCGCGCGACGAATTCACCGCGACCTCGATCGAGGTGTCGCTCCTCGGCCGGCCCGAGGCGATCGTCGCCCCCGACGAGGACGCGGCGCTCGCGCAACTGTGTCCCAAGCTCGACGGCGTCGTGCTCGAAGCCCGCAGCGGCCGCGCGACGTTCCTGCCGCAGGTATGGGAGCAGTTGCCGGATCGGCGCGAGTTCCTGTTGGCACTCAAGCGCAAGGCCGGCCTCGCGCCGGGGTTCTGGGACAGCTCGGTGCGCCTGTCGCGCTACCGCGTCGAGAAGTTCGTGGAGGCGGCGTGAGCGACCATCCGGGTCGATGGTGGCAGCGGCTTGCCGACGGCCGCATCCAGTGCGACCTTTGCCCCCGCGAGTGCCGCCTGCACGAGGGCCAGCGCGGCGCGTGCTTCGTGCGCCAGCGCGTGGGCGACGAAATGGTTCTTACCACCTACGGTCGCTCCTCGGGCTTCTGCATCGACCCCATCGAGAAGAAGCCGCTCAACCACTTCTACCCCGGCTCGTCGGTGCTGTCGTTCGGCACCGCCGGCTGCAATCTGGCGTGCAAGTTCTGCCAGAACTGGGACATCAGCAAGTCCCGCGAGATGGACACGCTGATGGACACGGCGACGCCAGAGGGCATCGCCGGCGCCGCGGCGCGCCACGGCTGCCGGAGTGTCGCGTTCACCTACAACGATCCCGTGATCTTCGCCGAATATGCGATGGACGCGGCCGACGCATGTCATGCACGGGGGATCGCTGCGGTCGCCGTCACCGCGGGCTACATCGGCGTGGACGCCCGGCGCGAGTTCTACGCCAAGATGGACGCCGCCAACGTGGACCTCAAGGGCTTCACCGAGGAGTTCTACGTCAAGCTCTGCGGCGCGCGCCTGCAACCGGTGCTCGACACGCTCGAGTACCTCGTGCACGAAACCGGCGTATGGACGGAGATCACCACCCTCCTCATTCCGGGCAAGAACGACTCCGACGACGAGCTCGCGGCGATGTGCGCCTGGATCGAGCGCCATCTCGGCCGCGACGTGCCGCTGCACTTCACGGCGTTCCATCCCGACTACAAGATGACCGACCTCCCGCGCACGCCGGCTGCGACACTCACCCGTGCCCGCCGGATCGCGCAGCGCGCCGGATTGCGATACGTGTACACCGGCAATGTCCATGATCGCGAGGGTGGCACCACATACTGCCCGGAATGCGCGAAGCCGGTGATCGTGCGCGACTGGCACGAGATCCTGCGCTACGGCCTCACCGATGCCGGCGGCTGCGGGCATTGCGGGGCGACGCTGCCGGGTCGCTACCAGCGCTACGACTCGGCGTGGGGACGCAGGCGCATACCGGTGCGGGTGGCGGCGAGCTAGGCGAGAGCGCCCGATCGCAATCCTCACCGGCGAGGGGCTGACCGTGCGAGCTGCGAGCCGCACAACCCGCCTCTTGCTCGTCCGCGCCCCGCGCGAGTGGCCGGCATTTTGACCCGTCAGTTGATCCCAGGTACGCTAGGCAGGCCAGACAAAGCGGCACTGGCCACGCCAATCGAGCTCGCCAGACCTGACCACAGTTGAGCGATGGACACGCCAGGCGCCGGGGAATCTTCGCGCGAATTGCCGACACGCGACGCCGCCAAGGTCCGCGATCTGGAAAGGCGCTTGGCGGAAGCGCTCGAGCAGCTTCGGGCGCGCGATCGCGAGCTCGAGGAGGCGCTCGAACGCCAGACGGCCACCGGCGAAGTCCTGCGCGTCATCAGCCGTTTCCAGACCAACGTCCAACCGGTCTTCGAAGCCATCGCCGCCAAGGCCTTGGACCTGTGCCGGGCAACCACCGGTTGGGTGTACAGGTTCGACGGTAAGCTCATCCACATCGCCGCGGCCCACAGCCTGCGGCCGGAAGCCGTCGACGTCATCAGGCGTAGCTACCCGATCCCTCCGAACCGGGGAGGCGGTACGGCTCGCGCGATCCTGACCCGGAAGCTCGTTCACATTCCGGATGTTCGTGAGGATGAAGAGTACCGGCTCCAGGCGCTCGCGAAGGCTGCGGACTACTTAAGTGTCCTCGCGGTCCCTATGCTGCTGGATCAGATGCCGATCGGGGTCGTTGTCGTTACCGGAGCCGACGCCAGAGCGTTCTCCGACCGGCAGATCGAGCTGCTCCAGATCTTCGCCGACCAGGCCGTCATCGCCGTCGAGAACGCCCGGCTCTTCCAGGAGATCGAGGACAAGAGCCGGCAGCTCGAAGCCGCCAGCCGGCACAAGAGCGAGTTCCTCGCCAACATGTCGCACGAGTTGCGGACCCCGTTGAACGCGATCATCGGCTTCTCGGACGTGCTATCGGAGCGAATGTTCGGCGATCTCAACGAGAAGCAGGATGAATACGTGAAGGACATTCATGCGTCCGGGCAGCATCTGCTGTCGCTCATCAATGACATCCTGGATCTGTCGAAGGTCGAGGCGGGCCGAATGGACGTCGAGCGTGCGCACTTTGACTTGCCCGCTGCGATCGACAATGCGCTGACGCTGGTGCGGGAGCGTGCGGGCCGTCGTGGCATCACGCTCCAGCGGAGCATCGACAAGCGAGTAGGTACGGTCTGGGCCGACGAGCGCAAGGTCAAGCAGATCCTGTTGAATCTGCTCTCCAATGCGATCAAGTTCACGCCGGAGGGTGGCCGGATCGATCTGTGCGCGGCGCTCAACGAAGGGCTGCTCGAGGTGTCCGTGGCCGACACCGGCGTTGGTATTGCTCCCGACGATCAGCAGGCGATCTTCGAGGAGTTCCGCCAGGTCGGCGCCGCGGACGCGAAGCTCGAGGGTACCGGTCTGGGGCTCGCGTTGTCCCGAAGGCTCGTCGAGCTCCATGGGGGCACAATCCGGGTCAACAGTCAGGTGGGCGCCGGCTCAACCTTCACGTTTACGCTGCCGATGCAGGACCACCGCTAACTGAAGCTAGGGAGCGAACGTCTCCGCGAGCTTCATCCGCTGCACCTTGCCCGACGGCCCCTTCGGCAGGTCGCTCACGAAGCGCACGTAACGCGGCGTCTTGTAGCGCCCGAGCTCGCGCAGGCAGTGCGCGCGCACGTCGTCCTCCGACAGCGCCGCATCCGGCTTCACCACGATGAACGCGGCGATCTCCTGGCCGTACGCGCGGTCGGGAACGCCGGCCGCGGCGGCTTCGAGCACTGCGGGGTGACGCAGCAGGGCTTCGTCGATTTCGCGCGGCGCGATGTTCTCGCCTCCCTTGATGATGAGCTCCTTGGTGCGTCCGGTGATGAAGTAGTAGCCGTCGGCGTCGCGATGCCCGAGGTCGCCGGTGGCGAGCCAGCCGTCGCTCGATAGCGCCTGCGCGGTTAGCTCCGGTGCACGGAAGTACTCGCGCATCACGTTCGGACCCCGGATCTCGATCTGGCCCGTTTCGCCGTGGCCGAGGACCACCCCGTCGCGGGTCACCACCCGAGCCTCCACCGCGAGCGGCAATCCGGGGCTGCCGATCCTGCGCGCGGCGAGCTGCATCGGGTTGCAGAACGCGACCGACGCCGACTCGGTCAAGCCCATCGCTTCGATCACCGGGACGCCGAAGCGCGACTCGAACGCGCGCTGCTGGTCGGGCGAAAGCGGCGCCGACGCCGAGCGCGCGTAGCGCACGCCGGCGAGCGCCTCGCGTTGGGCGGGCGTGGGATCGGGGCCGTTCAGAAGGTAGGCGATGATGGTGGGCACGAGGTTGAGCCACGTCGGGCGATAGCGCTCGACCAGCGGCCACCATTGCGACGCGCTGAAGCGGTGCGGCATGACCAGGCTGCCGCCGCACACGACCGCGCTCACGGTCGCGATGCACTGGCCGTTGATGTGGTACAGCGGCAGCGACGACAGCACCCGGTCGCTCGCGCGCAATCCCTGGTGCGCGGCGACCGCCGAGCCTGCGTACAGCATGCTCGCATGGGTAAGCACCACGCCCTTGGGCAGGCCGGTGGTGCCCGAGGTGTACATGAGCATCGCGGGGGCGTCGCCGGCGAGGTTCGAAGCGGCCGTCGCACGGCCGCCGCGCAGGTCGAGCCCGTCCACGCCGACTTCGAGGACGTGCGCCGTAGCCCCGGTCCGCGCGCAGGCTTCGCGTAACCGCGGCGCGAACTCGGCGCTCGCGAACGCCACGCGCGGGCGCGCGTGGCCGAGCATGTAGTCGAGGTGCGCGTCCTGCGCGAGGAGGTTGACCGGCGCGACGACGTAGCCGCCCGCCATCGTGCCCAGGAACACGGAGAGCGCCGACAGGCCGTTCGGCAGCATGAATGCGACGATGTCGCCGGGCGCGCAATCCAGGCGCTGGAGCTCCGAGGCGACGGTCTCGCAGGTGTGCGCGAGGCCACCCCAGGTCATCGTCGAGCCGGCTTCGGGGGCGAACGCGAACGGCGCGTCCGGCGCGCGCCTCGCGTTGGCCGCGATGGCGTCGCGAAAATGGATTTCTCTCCGCGCTGCGCGCTGCGAGGCTTGTGCGCGCTCGGGGCGGCCCTTCGCGCTCACTGGATGTCTCTCCGCGCTGCGTGCTGCGAGGCTTGTGCGCGCTTCGCGCTCACGTCACGCCTTGTACTTCGCGCGATACGCGCCGAAGAGCTCGTCCTCGGTGGGTTCGCGCGCGTTCGCGATCGGATGCACGACCCGCGTGATGTTGAGGAAGTGGCGGTAGTGGAGGTTGTCGGAGAAGCTGTTGCCGCCCCACGTCCCGCAGCCCATCGACAGCGAGAACGGCAGGGCGTTGTCGTAGCTGCCGCCGGTGGCGAAGCAGTGCGCCTGGTTGACGATGACCCGGCACACCGGAAGCGTGAGTCCGAGCGCGAGCGCGCGTTGCGGATCGCGCGAGTGCAGGCCCACCGAGTGTCCCGCGCCCTGGTAGCGCAGGATGCGCCCGGCGAGCGCGGCGGCCGCGTCGAAGTCGGCCGCGCGATACAGCGCGAGCACGGGTGACAGCTTCTCGCCCGAGAACGGATGAGCCGGCCCCACACCTTCTTCCTCGACCACGAGGGCGCGCGCCGAGGCAACCGCCGGCCGCGCAAGCCCGGCGAGGCTCGCTACCTTCGCCGCCGGTTGCGCCACGAACGAAGCCGCGAGCCCGCCTTGCGGGAACATGGCGCCCGCAAGCTGGCCTGCCTCGGCGCGATCGAGCCGCACCGCGCCTTCGGCCGCAAGCGCCGCGACCAGCCTGTCCGCGATCGCCGCTACCGCGATCACGCTGTTCTCGGACGAGCAGCTCGTCGCGTTGTCGAAGACTTTCGAGCTCACGATCTTGCGCGCCGCGTCGCCGATGTCGACGGTCTCGTCGACGATGACCACGACGTTGCCCACGCCGACGCCGAGCGCCGGCGTGCCGCTTTCGTAGGCGGCGCGCACGTTGTTGCGCGAGCCGGTCGCCACCACCAGGTCCGCCTGTCGCATCAGCTCCCGCGTGTGCTCCCGGGTGACCGGCGAGGGGAGCGCCTGCACGAGGTCGCGCGGCGCCCCGACGCGGTCGAGCTCGGCGTGCACGAACCCGAGCAGCAGCGCGAGCGTGGACGCGCCCTTGGGCGAGGGCGCCAGCACGATGGCGTTGCGGCACACGAGCGCGTTGACGATGTTGTTGGCCGGCGTGGCCCCCGGATTGGTCGAGGGCGTGATTGCCGCGACCACGCCCACGGGCCGCGCGATCTCGATCATGCCCCGGGCGCGGTCCTCCGCGATGATCCCGGTCGTGCGCGCGCCCGCGAGATCGCGCAGGAGGCCCATGGTCTTGCGGCGGTTCTTGGCGATCTTGTCCGCCACGTTGCCGAGGCCGGTGTCGCGCACCGCGCATTCGGCGAGAGTCCGGTTGCGCCCGGGCTCGACGATCGCCCACGCGGCCGCGATCGCGAGCTCGTCGGCGCGCGCCTGGTCGCAACCGTCGATCGCCTTCTGAGCCGCGCGTGCGCGATCGATCAGGCGCGCGACGTCCGCTTCTGGGTTCATCCTTCGGGCGTGATCTTCGCCTCGCGGATCACGAACTCCCATTTCTTCAGCTCGTCGCGCACGATCGCCTCGAACTCGGCGGGCGTGCTCGACGTCGCTTCCGCGCCCGCGGCGAGGAGCTTCTCCTTGAGCTCGGGCGTCTGCAACGCGGAAACCATCGCGGCGTTGAGCTTGGCGATCACCGCCGGCGGCGTGCCCGCCGGCACGAACGCGCCGTACCACGAGTCGACCACGCAGTCCGCCACCCCCTGCTCGGCCATCGTCGCGACGTCCGGCGCGGCGACGCTGCGCTTGCTCGCCGTCACGCCGAGCGCCTTCAACTTCCCCGCTTTCACGAATTGCCACGCGGCCGGCAGCGAGACGAACAGAAGCTGCACCTGGCCGCCCACGGTGTCGGTGACCGCCGGCCCGCCGCCCTTGTACGGGACGTGCACCATGCTCGTGCCGGTGCGCAGCTTGAAGAGCTCGCCGGCGATGTGCCCCGGCGAGCCGATGCCGACCGAGGCGTAGTTGAGCTTGCCGGGGTTGGCTTTGGCGTACGCGATCAGCTCCGGGATGTTGCTCACCGGCAGCGACGGATGCGCCACCACGATCTGCGGGATCATCGCGGCGAGGCTGACCGCCGCGAAATCGCGCGCGGCATCGAACGGCAGCTTCGGGTACAGCTTCGGGTTGATCGTGTGCGACGACAGCGTGAACAGGATGGTGTAGCCGTCCGCCGGCGCCTTGGCGGCGAGGTCGGTGCCGAGGTTGCCCGCCGCGCCGCCCTTGTTGTCCACGATGATCGTGGCGCCGAGCGCAGGCGCCAGCTTCTCGTTGAGGTTGCGCGCGACGATGTCGGTGCCGCCCGCGGGCGGGTACGGCACGATCATGCGGATCGGCTTGCTGGGGTAATCCTGTGCCGACGCGGCCGTGCATATGCACATGAGCCCCAGGGCTATGGCGGTTGCCCCGACACCGCGACCAAGTTTCGACTTCATGCGCGCCTCCCGTTTGACGTGATGGTTCCGGCCGAAGTATGCCCCGAATGCGTCCGGCTGGGCAGGCTGGCTGGTATCCTTTGGGCATGGCCGCTCCCTCCGACGTCACCAACATGGCGCTGTTCTGCGATTTCGAGAACGTCGCCCTCGGCTGCCGCGACGCGCAGTACGACAAGTTCGACATCGCCAAGGTGCTCGAGCGCCTCCTGCTCAAGGGCAGCATCGTGGTCAAGAAGGCGTACTGCGACTGGGACCGCTACAAGCCGTACAAGGCCGCCATGCACGAGGCGTCGTTCGAGCTGATCGAGATCCCGCACCTGCGCCAGTCGGGCAAGAACTCGGCCGACATCCGCATGGTCGTCGACGCCCTCGACCTGTGCTACACGAAAGCCCACGTCGACACCTTCGTCATCATCAGCGGCGACTCGGACTTCTCGCCCTTGGTCTCCAAGCTGCGCGAGAACAACAAGAT
>JADLEZ010000459.1 GCA_020845855.1 Burkholderiales bacterium | reverse complement strand
GCGGGGAGAGGCAGAGTAGGCACGGCGCTACGGTAGAAGCCCCTCTCCCCGCGTGCGGGGAGAGGGTGCCCGACAAGGCGGGTGAGGGGCGTTCGACTCACGCCTCCCCCGCGAGTGCTGCGAGCTGCTCGGCCTGGAACTCCTGCGCGAGCGCCTTCACGATCTCGTCCAGTTCGCCGTCCATGATCGAGTCGATCTTGTACAGCGTGAGATTGATGCGGTGGTCGGTGACTCGTCCCTGCGGGAAGTTGTAGGTGCGGATGCGCTCGCTGCGGTCGCCCGAGCCGATCAGCGACTTGCGGTGCGCCGCCTCCTTCGTCTGCCGCTCGGTCCGCTCGCGGTCGAGCAGGCGCGAGGCGAGCACCGACATCGCCTGCGCGCGGTTGCGGTGCTGCGAACGGTCGTCCTGGCACTCGACCACGATGCCGGTCGGCAGGTGGGTAATGCGCACCGCCGAGTCGGTCTTGTTGACGTGCTGACCGCCCGCGCCCGACGCGCGGAAGGTATCGATGCGGATGTCGGCCGGGTTGATCGTGATGTCGGCGATCGGATCGGCCTCGGCGATCACCGCCACCGTGCAGGCCGAGGTGTGGATGCGGCCTTGCGCCTCGGTCTCCGGCACCCGCTGCACGCGGTGCCCGCCGGACTCGAACTTGAGGGTCGAGTACGCGCCCTGTCCCGCGATGCGCACGATCGCCTCCTTGTAGCCGCCGAGCTCGGACTGGGACGCCGACACGACTTCCGTCTGCCAGCGGCGCCGCTCGGCGAAGCGGACGTACATGCGCAGGAGGTCGCCCGCGAACAACGCCGACTCGTCGCCGCCGGTCCCGGCGCGGATTTCCAGGAACACGTTGCGCTCGTCGTTGGGGTCTTTCGGCAGGAGCGCGGTTGAAAGCTGCGTCTCCAGCGCGGCGATGCGCGCCTGCGCGGCCTGACGCTCCTCCTCTGCGAACGCGCGCGACGCGGGATCGGCGGCCAGCTCGTCGGCCGCCGCGAGGTCGGCTTCGGCTCCCTGGAACTCGCCAAAGCGCGCGACCACCGGGGTGAGGTCCGCGTGCTCCTTGGTGAGCGCGCGGTAGCGGTCGAGGTCGCTCGTTACGTCCGGCGCGCCGAGGAGCCCTTCGAGCTCGGCAAGGCGCGAGGTGAGCTGGTCGAGCTTGTGGCGAAGCGAGGATTTCATGGCCTTGCAGGAGGAACCGGACGATGCCGCGCGGCAGCGCGCGGTGCTTGATCAACGAGCCTGATGCGAAAACAGCTAAGGCTCTTCGTCCTGGTTCCGGTCGAGTCGGTACACGCGCGTGAGCGCGGCGATGAGCTCCGCGCGCTCCGCCTCGCCGGCGGCATTGAGCGCGGACAGCGGCGCGTGCAGGAGCTTGCTGGAAAGGCTCCGGGCCAGGGCTTCGAGCACCTGGTCGGGCGCGGTGCCGGCGGCGAGCATCCGGCGCGCGCGCTCCAACTCTGCCGCGCGCAGCCCGTCGTGGTAACCGGATAGCGCGTCGATGGTGGGCACCACCGTGCGGCCTTCGAGCCAGCGCAGGAAATGCACCGTCTGGTCCGCGATCATCTGCTCGGCCTGCGCCACCGCCTCGCGGCGGATCGTGAGGTTTTCCTGCACGATGCCTTGCAGGTCGTCGATCGAGTACAGGAAGACGTCGTCGAGGTCGGCGGCTTCGCCTTCCACGTCGCGCGGCACGCCCAGGTCGGCGATGAACAGCGGCGCGTGCTTGCGCTGCTTCACCACCCGCTCGAGCAGGCCCTTGCCGATGATCGGCAGCGTGCTCGCGGTGCAGGTGACGACGATGTCGAAGTCGTGCAGCCGGTCGGGCAACTCATTCAGCGTGATCGCGCCGGCGCCGAGGCGGCTCGCGAGCTTGCTGCCGCGCTCGAGCGTGCGGTTGGCCACCGTCACCGACCTGGGCTTCCTCGCGAGAAAGTGGCTCGCGGCGAGCTCGATCATCTCGCCCGCGCCCACCAGCAGCAGGCGCTGGCCCTCGATCGTGGGGAAGATGCGCTCGGCGAGCTTCACCGCCGCCGCGGCCATCGAGATCGACGCACTGCCGATGTCGGTGTTGGTGCGCACGTCCTTGGCCACTGCGAACGTGCGCTGAAAGAGACGATTGAGAACGAGACCCAGCGAGCCCGCCGATTCCGCCGAGCGCACGGCTTGCTTCATCTGGCCCAGGATCTGCGGCTCGCCCAGCACCATCGAGTCGAGGCCGCTCGCCACACGGAAGGCGTGGGTGACGGTCTCATTGCGCGGCAGCGTGTACACGTACGGCGCGAGCATGTCCTGCGGCAGGCGGTGAAAGCCCGCGAGCCAGTCGGCCACCGGCCGCGGATCGCTGCCCGCGAAGTACACCTCGGTGCGGTTGCAGGTCGACAGGATCGCCGCTTCCTTCACCCACTTGTTCGCCGTCAAGTCGCGCAGCGCGTCGGTCACCGCGTCCTGCGTGAACGCGACCTTCTCCCGCACCTCGAGGGGCGCGGTGGTGTGGTTCAGACCGAGGGTGTACAGGGACATGGAGCGGCAGATTGTAGCAAAGCAACCCCTGCACGACGGGCAAAACGTTGATTCGGATCAATTTCCTCCCTTCGATCGAAGGCTGTTCCTGGCTTTTCGCCAAGGTGTCGAGTCTCGCGGCCGCCCTCCGCGCGCGACGCCGCGCGGCAACTGCCGAAGGCCTGCGTGGCCGAGCGCGCCGTTGGGCAACTGTTTCACAGCCGCTCGTGACCCTGTTGCTCGACACGCAGGTCGCGATCTGGTGGCTCGTCGGCAGCCACCGGCTCGGTGGTCAGGCGCGGAAGCTGCTCGCGCGATCAGCCTGCGTGATATCGGCGGACAAAGCGTGGCGCGATTACGACCTGCGGCTCGCGATCGTCTAACTCTAACTCCGTCGTCGCTGTCGAACGCCCGCGGACCGGCCGCCACCGGCTCGCCGCCCGCCAGCAGCATCCGCTCCCGCAGCCGCAACTCGAAACCGGTGAAGCGACAGGAGGGAGAGGATTCCGCGTCGGGCATCGCGCACGCACCTTCTACGCTGGCTGCCCAAATGACACCACGAAACGCCAACGCCTGGGAAAAGGCAATGCTCCGCCGCTCACGACCCTCCCAGTTGCGAGCCCGGGCCGGCTTTCCCCACCACGCGGGGGGCAGGCCGGCAGCGGCGCCCCCCACGTCCGGCGCGCTTCGCCACGACGACTTAGAGAAAATTTCAGGCTCCCTTAAGGACGGACTCGACCCGGCCGCCCTATGTTTCGGCCAACGAGCTCCGTATGAATGCCATCCCGTACGCCGAATCAAGCCATCCCGCCCGGGTCAACAGCCGCGCGGCGCAGAGCGTACGGCTTGGCGAATGCACGATCGACCGGATCGGCGGGCGCATCGTACGCCCGGGCGGCGCCGCGCGCATCGAGCCGCGCGTCATGGACGTGCTGCTGGCGCTGGTGGCGCGCGCCGGGCGGACCGTCTCGCGCGACGAGCTCATCGAGGCGGTGTGGGGGCATCCCAACGTGAGCGACGAGGCCCTGTCGCGCTGCGTCTCGCTCGCGCGCAAGGCGCTTGGCGACAACCATGACAAACCCCGTTTCGTCGAGACCGTACCCAAGCGCGGCTACCGCCTCCTGCAGCCCACGGAGTCCGCCGGAGCGGCGACGCTACGCATCGCGGTGCTGCCCTTCGTGAACCTGTCCGGCAGGGCCGACTTCCAGCACTTCGCCGACGGCCTGACCGAGCTCGTGATCGCCCACGCCTCGACGATCCCCTGGCTGCGCGTCGTATCGCGCACGTCGTCGATGCGTTACCGGGATGCACGCATGTTGCTGCCGGACATCGCGCGTGAGCTCGGCGTCAGCCACGTCACGGAAGGCTCCGTCTTCGTGTCTTCCGGGACGGTCCAGGCGGTCCTGCAGCTCATCGAAGCCGCGACCGACACCCACGTGCTAACGCGAACCTACCAGCGCGAGCTGGCCGACCCGATCCAGACCCAGAACGAGATCGCCTCCTCGATGGCGGACGCGCTGCGCAGCGCCCTCGCGGCGTAAGGCAATCCGAAGCAACTACGCGCTGTCGGGAGCGCCTGGCACGCAGTTCAACCTCGGGGTGCGCTACACGTTCCAGTACCATGGGCTGACCTTCAAGTCGACTGGGGGTTCCGTCACGTTCGACAGCAAGCAGAACGTCGGCATCCCGCCAACGCTCGACATCACATCGCTCTCCGGGGGAGCCCAAGGACCCGCCGGACCGGCAGGGCCCCCGGGCCGATCGGCCTGGGGGGACCGGTGGGGCCGGCGGGTGCGACGGGGCCTGCGGGACCCACCGGTGCAACCGGACCAGTCGGACTTGGTGCCACCGGTGCGGCAGGCACCAACGGAAAGAGCGTGCTTCACGGCAGCGTGCCTCCAACGAACGCGGACGGCGCGGACGGCGACTTCTATATCGATATCGCGGCCTGGCACGACGGCCGCGCCCTCAGCAAATCCAAAGCTTTCCCTCCGGACAACGCCGCGCGACCGACGCAAGCTGGCGTCACGGTCACGATCGCAACGCCGACCGCCCAAGCAGGCGGTGGCGGCCACGGATCGGTACCTGCCTTCGGCAACGGCGGCGTGCACGTCAGGAACCCTTATGTCATTCCCAACATCGGCGGCCTGTACGGGTGGCTCGGAGCCAAGTGGTGGCAATGGGCCTTCTCGTTCCCGGCCGCGGACATTCCATTCTTCAACACGGGCGGACCGGTCGACATCAGCGCAGGCCAATCCGGCCCCGTCTGGTTCCTCGCCGGCGCGAACAGCGGTCTCGGCAGCCCGCGAACCGGCGTCGTGCCCTACGGCAAGTTCCTGTTCTTTCCCATGGCGAACGCGATCAACGACTACCCGTGCCCGCCTAGCTTGAATTTCGAGCCGGACCCGGGTGAATCGCTGGAGGATTTCCTGCAGCGGACCGGAAACGACTACATTCCGGCGCTCACGGATCTCTTCGCCACGATCGACGGCGTTCCGCTCAAGAACCTCGCCAACTATCGCGCGACCTCCGACATGTTCACGTTCACCGCCGACCCGGCAGCAGTGTCCTTCGATCAGTGCATCACCGGTACGCCACAGAAGGGCGTCGCGGTGGGGTACTGGCTGCTGTTGGCGCCGCTGCCGCCCGGTCAGCACACGCTGCACTTCGGCGCACCGAGCTGGGGGGTGCCGGGCCAGGACATCACCTACGTCATCAATGTGCAGCACCGCCACGGTCGCTAGCTAGTAGGCCCTGATGAAGTCCGCCGCCAGCCCAGCCACGTTCGAGGTGCGCTGGGCAGCGGCGGGTCGATCCTCACTGAACCGGACCGCCTCATGAGAACCCACGCCTCAAAGGCGCTGGAGCCATCACGGGGCTGCAAAAGGGCGCGCTCCAAAGTTGTGCGGCGCACGCTCGCGTGCCCTGACCCAAGGCGCTCGACGTACACGTCGCGATCTGACGAACACCCTACGTCGCGATGCGGCCCGTCACGCCCTGACACCTCGACACACTCGGGCGGGTCAGTCGTCCCACGGATTGACGAGCCCGATGCCGCAGAGCTCGAAGTCCCTGACGTTGCGCGTGGCGACCGACGCGCCGGTCGACTCGGCGATCCCCGCAATCTGCGCGTCGAAGTGGGAGATCGGGCGGCCGGCGCGTTGGCGGGTTGCGGCGATTCTCGCGTAGCAGCGCGCGGCCGCGCTGTCGAAAGGAAGGATGCGGCCGCCGAAGTCCTCCGCGAAGGTCGCCTCGGCGGCGGCGGCGAACGAATCCCGCCGCTTGCCCGCTGGAAGTAGCCCTATGCCGTGCAGAATCTCCGCTTGCGTGACGCTAGTGGTGTAAAGCCGCGCGGCGGACGTTCGCGTGAACCACTGCATCACGGCCTCGCCGGGTGTCCCCTTCATCAGCTCCGACAGAACGTTCGTGTCGACAATGATCACTTGGGCACGGGGGGCTTGCGCATCGGTTCCCGCGCCGGCAAACGGAGATCCAGGCCTCCCAGCGGTTTGAATCGGCGGTGGATGGACTGCCCGAGATCCCGCGGCGTTGCGGCGTCTTCGGCGAGCGCGGCACGGAGGATGTTGCGGGCCTCATCCTCCATCGAGCGCTTGTGATGCGCCGCCCGCACCCGCAATCGGTCTTTCGTACGCTCGTCCAGCTTTCGGATCGTCAAGCTTGCCATCGAAGCTTCCAGCGGGTCTTTCGTGCATTCATTGATGGCAATGTAATCAATGCCTGCATCGACGTCAACCAGTGACCACGGACCCGCCAATTTGCGGGTGTGGAGACCAGCAGGCCAGCGGCGAGCGCGGAGCTACAGCGCGGGCAAGATGGCGCAGGGTCGCGCATCGATCAGCGACTGGTCGGCGGTAACGAGCGTGAATCCATTGACCAGCGCCGTGGCCACGAGAATGCGATCGGCGGGGTCGGCATGCATCGGCAACACCTCGCGGCTGCGCAGCGCCACTTCGAAGTTGATTTGCGCTTCCTGCGCCGGCGTTCGCGCAAGCGCCTGCTCGATCCACCGGCGAGGCTCGGCCTCGATCCGGAGGCGGCCACGCTCGACCAGGACCAGGAGCTCCCAGACGCTGATCGGCGAGAGCCACAGCTCGTTCGAGCTCCTGTTGATCGCGGACTTCGCGCGTCGCGGCAGTTTCGCCGGCGCCAGGATGCTCCACAGCCAGACATGGGTGTCGAGCAGGAGCTTCAACGGCCGATCGCGTTCCAGTCGTCCGCGTCGGCTGCTGGGGCGATGACATCACCCACGATGGTCGCGGTGCCGGCCATCGAGCCCAGCCAATCGGCCGCCGCGCCCCGCCGTTGTGGAGGGACGATCTCAGCGACCGGCTGCCCGAAGCGCGTCACGACGACCGGACGTCCGCTGCGCTTGACGCGTTGCAGGACGGAGAGGCAGGT
>JADLEZ010000458.1 GCA_020845855.1 Burkholderiales bacterium | reverse complement strand
GCGTCCGCCCGCACGCGCGCGTACGTGCCGGGCGCCGCCTCGATCACCTTGAGCTTTCCCTTGCCTGGAATGCGCGCGGGAACTTCACGCCCGAGGTGGGGCGAAAGCCACTGCCGCCAGTTCGACCACCACGACCCCTCGTGCTGCTTCGCGTGGGCGAGCCACGCCTGCGGGTCTTCCGGCAGCTTGTCGTTGGTCCAGTAGCCGTACTTGTTGGCGGCGGGCGGGTTGACCATGCCCGCGATGTGGCCCGAGCCGGAGAGTACGAAGCGGTTCTTCCCCGCGAGCGCCTTGGTGCCGGCATAGGTCGTCTTCCACGGCGCGATGTGGTCCTCGATGGCGGACACGAAGTAGGCGGGGGTGGTCACCTTGGACAGGTCGATGCGCGTGCCGGCCAGCATGAGCGCGCCCGGCTCGACCAGCAGGTTCTTCATGTACATGTTGCGCAGGTAGTAGCTGTGCATCGCCGCCGGCATGCGCGTGCTGTCGCAGTTCCAGTGCAAAAGGTCGAACGGGAACGGGTCGCGGCCCAGGAGGTAGTTGTTGATCACGAACGACCAGATGAGGTCGTTGGCGCGCAGCATGTTGAACGTGGTGGCCATCTCGCTGCCTTCGAGGTAGCCGCGCTCGTTCATCTTGCGCTCGAGGGAAGCGACCTGCTCCTCGTCGATGAACACCTCGAGCTCACCGGCCTGGGTGAAATCGACGAGCGAGGTCATGAACGTGGCGCTCGCGATGCGCTTGTCCTTCTTGGCGGCGAGATGGCCGAGGGTCGCGGCGAGCAGCGTGCCGCCGAGGCAGTATCCGATCACGTTGGCGTCGGGCTCGCCGGTGGCCTTCTCGACCGCGTCGAGTGCCGCCAGCGTGCCCTCGGTCAGGTAGTCGTCGAAGTTCTTGTGGGCGAGCTTGGCGTCGGGGTTCACCCAGGAGACCACGAACACCGTCATTCCCTCGCCCACCGCCCAGCGCATGAACGAGTTCTTCTCCCTCAAGTCGAGGATGTAGTACTTGTTGATCCACGGCGGGATGATGAGGAGCGGCCGCTTCCACACCTTCTTCGTCGACGGCTCGTACTGGATGAGCTGCATGATCTCGTTCTGGAACACGACCTTGCCCGGCGTGGTCGCGATGTTGACGCCGAGCTCGAACGCTTTCGCGTCGGTCATCGAGATCCGAAGCTGCCCGCCGCCGCGCTCGATGTCGTCGAGGAGGTTGTTGAGGCCCTTGACGAGGTTCTGGCCGCCGGTGGCGACCGTCTCCCGGAACACCTCCGGGTTGGTCAGCGCGAAGTTCGACGGCGCCAGCGCGTCGATGTACTGGCGCGTGAAGAAATCCACTTTCTTCTTGGTGTGCTCGTCGAGGCCGTCCACGCTCGCCACCTGATCGTGCAGCCAGCGCGCGGCGATGAGGTAGCTCTGCTTGATGTAGTCGAACAGGAAATGCTGGTGCCAGTCGTCGTGCTTGAAGCGCTTGTCGCCGTGCGCGGGCACCGCGACCGGCTGCGCCTGCCCGCCCATGAGCCGCAGCATCGAGCCCTGCCACAGGCTCATGTACTCCCACCACAGGTTCATCTGCGACTCCGCGAGCTTGGCCGGGTTGGCGAGCATCTGCGCCGCGAGCTCCATGAACGCCTTGCCGAGGCCGAGCTCGTCGTTGGGCAGGCGGGCGCCCGACCCCGCATTGCGCGACGCGAAGTCGCCCATGACCTTGGCGCTTTTTTCCGCCGCGGACGCGAGCGACTGCGCGAGCGTGACCGGGTCGAGCTTGGAGGATGGCGCTTCGGTGGCGTGGGTGGACATCGAGTGGGCTCCCTGGATCTTGTTATGGTCGTGAAGCGGCGAAGCGGCATGCCCCGCCGGCCGCGCGCAGGCGGCGGATGCGGCCGCCGCGCCACAGGTGATTGAGGTGGGCGATGGCTTCGCCCATGGCGAAGAAGCGCTGGTGCACGTCGAGGTCGCGCCGGAACAGCACCGGCACGAGTTGCGCGGCGGACATGGGCGCCGTCGAACCGGACACGGCGTCGAAGAGTTCCGCCAGCCGGGCCTCGTGATGCGCGCGCAACTGCGCCACCCGCGTCGCGATGCCGCGGAACGGCATCCCGTGCGAAGGCAGCACCAACGTCGTGTCCGGCAACGCCTCGAACGACGCGAGCGAGCGCAGGAAGCGTCCGAGAGGGTCGCCCTCCGGGTCCGCGGGCCACACGGCGACATTGGTGCTGATCTTGGGCAACAGCATGTCGCCGGAGATCAGGACTGCGACCTCTTTCGCGTACAGCGACGCGTGTTCGGACGAGTGCCCGTAGCCGGCCATCACGCGCCAGCGCTGCCCGCCTGCCGCGACCAGGTCGCCGTCCAGGATACGGTCGTAGGATCTTGGCGCCTCGGGTACGCCGCGCTTGTAGCGGTTGCCGAGGGCGGCGAGCGCTGCGATGTCCTCGTCGGCCATCCCGTGCAGCCGGAACAACTCCAGGGTGTCGCGCGAGCCGTGCGCGGCGCGCTCGTCGATGATCGCGTGCGCGGAGACGAACTCGCCGTGCGTCATCGTCACGGCGCAGCCGAAGCGCTGCGCGAGCCACGCCGCGTTGCCCAGGTGATCGGGGTGGCAGTGGGTCGCGACGATGCGCAGGATGGGCTTCCCGGAGAGTGTGGCGTCGAAGTGGCGCTGCCACAATGCGCGCGTCGCGGTATCGCCGAACCCGGTATCGATCAGCGTGAACCCGTCGCCCTCGTCCAGCAGCCACAGGTTGATGTGGTCGAGGGCGAACGGCAGCGGCATGCGCAGCCACCGGATGCCCGGCGCAACCGCAAGCGCGCCGTCCGGCGCCGGCGGGGCCGCCAGTGGGTAGTCGAGGACGGTCGGGAGGGGGGTGGACATCCGCAGGTCGGTGGGGCCGAAGGCGATATGGTATCGTGGACCGGCGACCGCTTAGTGCGGTACTGCTACGAACGGTGCAGCGCGTGCCAGTCCCGACCCCAAGGCGCGCCGGGTCCGCCGGCGCGGAGGCCACCTACTCGATCTCCGACCTCGCCCACGAGTTCGCGCTGACCACGCGCGCGATCCGCTTCTACGAGGACGAGCGAATGATCGCGCCCGAGCGGCGCGGGCGCGTTCGCGTCTATCGCGAGCGCGAGCGCGTGCGCTTGAAGCTCATCCTGCGCGGCAAGCGCCTGGGCCTGTCCCTGTCCGAGATCCGCGACCTGCTCGACTTGTACGAGGTGGCGCGCAACGAGCGGGCGCAGCTTGCGACGTTCATCGACATGCTGGCGGAGCGGCGCGCGCGCCTATTGCAGCAGAAAGAGGACATCGACGCCGTGCTCGCGGAAATCGACGGGGTCGAGCGCGACTGCCGGCGGCGGCTGAAGGAACAGGCGGTTGCGCGGCGCGCTGCGATGGATTGACGTTTACGTAAACGTAATATAGAATACTACACGCTTGGGACGCCGGCACCCGCGCAACACCATGAGCACAGCCCCCTTCATCCCCGCCTTCGCCGGCTACGAGGAACGGGTACGCGCAAGTTTCGCGCGCCAGGGCGCGATGCGCCTGATCGGCGCAACGATGACGGACGTAGCGCCCGGGTACTGCGCCATCGAGCTTCAGCCGCGTCCTGCGCTCTCGCAACAGCACGGCTACGTGCACGCGGGCATCGTGAGCACCATCGTCGACTCGGCGGGCGGCTATGCGGGGTTCACCCTGTT
>JADLEZ010000457.1 GCA_020845855.1 Burkholderiales bacterium | reverse complement strand
TCATTCCGAGCGCAGCGAGGAATCTTGCTTCTCGCAAGTGCCTGATGTTATTGAACAGCAGATCCCTCGCTCCGCTCGGGATGACACGGTTTTGCGTGTGTTCACGCGAACTTCCACAGACTGCTAGTGCAGCTTCAGCACAAGGTCGTTCATATACGAGCCCACGCGCAGGATCACCTTGCGCAGGATGTGCAAGAACGCGAGGTGCTGGGTGTAGATGGCGGCGTCGCCCACCGCGCCCGCGGCCAGGAAGATCTCCTTGTCGCGCTCGGCCAAGTCGAACTTCACTGCGAAGGTGCCGGGCGGCTGGTTGGCGAGCGCCGACATCGGAATGGTCCCGCTCGCCGGAAGCTGGCCCTGTCCCATCGCCCAGATGATCGAATCCACCTTGCCCTTGATGATCCGGCCCGGGTACGTCTCCAGCGCGAACTCCGCTTCGTCGCCGGGCTGCACCCGGGTGAGCTCGTTCTGCGCGAAGAAGGCGACGATCTGGCCGTCGACCTCGATCAGCGACATCACCGGATTGAGCGGCAGGCCGGCGACGAACGCGCCGGGCCGCAACTGCAGGTTGATGACGTAGCAGTCGCACGGCGAGCGCGTCACCGTCTCCTGCAGGAGCCAGCGCGCGTTCTCCAACTGGGCGCGGATCTGCGCGACCTGCGCGTAGGTGCCGCCGACCCGGGTTCCGAGCTTCTGCTGGATCTGCGCCGCCGACGCGCGCGCCTGCTGCTCGGCGGCCGCCGCCTGCGCCAGCGCGCTGTTCGCCGATTCGCGCTGGACGCGAAGCTCCGCGAGGTTCGTCTCCGCCTGCTCGAGGTCGAACTTGTTGCCGGCGCCTGCGGCCACGAGCTCGCGGTATTGCGCGACGCGCTTCTGCGCGAGGCCGAGCTTCGCGTCCACCTCGGCGATGCGCGCGATGGCCTGCGCGATCGCCGCGCGCGACTCCGCGACCTTGGCGTTGGCGCCCGAAAGCGATTCGATGGTCTCCTTCTCACCGCCGATCGCGTTGGCGAGCTGCGCCTCGAGGCTCGCCACGTCGAGCTGGTAGGGTGTCGGGTCGACGCGGAACAGCACGTCGCCCTTTCTCACCGGGCGGTTGCCTTCCTCCACCGGCACTTCGAGCACGCGTCCGCGCACCTGCGACACGATCGGGATCGTGTACTTGAACACGCGCAGCTTGGACGACGACGGCGCCACCACGTTCAGCGTCAGGATCATGATCGTCAGCACGACGATCGGGATGGTGACGACGATGACCTGCGAGGTGATGTTCCACGGCAGCCACTTGAACTTGATGAAGATCAGCCAGACGAAGAACGCATAGATGCCGAGGAGCAGGATGTCCATCTACGCGCCCTTCTCCTGCGGCTTGGCGCCTGCCTGCGCATGCAGGCCGTCGAGCTCCTGGCGCAGCGTGGCGAGCTCGGCAGGCAACCTGCCGCGCGCGGCCATGGCGTCGAGCTCCTGGCGCAGGTGGTCGATCTCGGCGGAAAGCAGGCTGCCTGACCGCGCCTGTTCTCCCCGCTCGACGAAATAGTCCTCGTGCTTGTCGGTCCCGTAGGCCATGCGGTAGCCGACGGGGCGCGTGTACGCCCAGATCCAGGCGAGCGGCCACAGGAGGCCGCCGAAGAACAGGGAGAGGACGCACAGCGTGTTGATCGCGTCCTTCTGCGGATGATGGCGCTTCTCGGCGATCTTCTCGGGCAGGATGTGCACGATCCAGAACACGACCAGCACCACCACCGGGACGACGATCAGCACGATGACCGCGATTACGTCCGCGGCCGTATCGAGCGCTTCGCCCGACAGAAAGGCGGCGTGCGCAAGGGCGGGGAAGAGCAGCAGGAGCGCCGCGAGGAGCGCGAGCGCGCGACGATGCGCGGACATGAAGACTACCTTCCGGGCGGACGGGCCGCAGATTCTACGCCATCGTTACCGGAATCGCTTCGAGGTGATATCAAGCGCGCACGGCGCCAAGGTCGTGCGCGTCGGCCGCCGTTACGAGCACGTCCGCGAACCCGCCGACGGGCATCGCTGTCCCGTTGGCGATGCGCACCACGCCGTCGATCTCCGGCGCGTCGGCGGCCGAGCGCGCGATGGCCGTGTCGCCGTCGATCGCGTCGACCAGCACGCGCTGGGTGGTGCCGATCTTACGCGCGAGGCGGGTGGCGCTGATCCTCTCCTGCACGGCCATGAAGCGCGCACGCCGCTCCTCGCGCACTTCCTCGGGAACGGGATCGGGTAGGGCGTTGGCGGCGGCGCCGTCGACCGGCGAGTACGCGAAGCACCCCACCCGGTCGAGCTGCGCTTCCTCGAGGAAGTCGAGCAGGCGCCGGAACTCGTCCTCGGTCTCCCCCGGAAATCCCGCGATGAACGTCGAGCGGATGGTGATTTCGGGACAGATCGCGCGCCAGGCCTTGATGCGCGCCAGCGTGTTTTCGGCGTTGGCGGGCCGCTTCATGAGCTTCAATATGCGCGCGCTCGCATGCTGGAACGGCACGTCGAGGTAGGGCAGGAGCTTGCCGTGCGCCATCAGCGGGATGACCTCGTCGACATGCGGGTACGGATACACGTAGTGCAGGCGTACCCAAACGCCGAGCTCGGACAGCGCCCGCGCGAGCTCGGTCAATCGCGTCTTGACGGGGCGACCCTTCCAAAAACCCGTGCGGTAACGCACGTCCACGCCGTACGCGCTCGTGTCCTGCGACACGACCAGCAGTTCCTTTACACCCGCCTTGACGAGGTTCTCCGCCTCCTGCATCACCTCGCCGAGCGGCCGGCTGACAAGGTCGCCGCGCATCGCCGGGATGATGCAGAACGTGCAGCGGTGGTTGCAGCCCTCGCTGATCTTCAGATACGCGTAGTGGGTGGGCGTGAGCTTGATCCCTTGCGGGGGCACGAGGTCGGTGAACGGGTCGTGCGGTTTCGGCAGCTGCGCGTGCACGGCGCTCATCACTTCCCGCGTCGCGTGCGGACCTGTGACCGCCAGCACCTTGGGATGCGCTTGGCGCACGAAGTCGCCGCCGTCCTTGGCGCCCAGGCACCCGGTCACCACCACCTTGCCGTTCTCGGCGAGCGCCTCGCCGATGGCGTCGAGCGATTCGGCCACCGCGGCGTCGATGAAGCCGCAGGTGTTGACCACCACGAGATCGGCGCCGGCGTAGTCGGGCGCGATGGCGTAGCCCTCGGCGCGCAGTTGCGTGAGGATCTGCTCCGAGTCGACCAGCGCCTTGGGGCAGCCGAGCGAGACGAAGCCGACCGTCGGGGTCAGAGTCGAGTTTCGTTTGCTAATTGGGGTCAGAGTCGAGTCTCGCGAGTAGGGCCCATGAGAGTCTGACCCTACTTCGCGTTGCAGATGGGGAAATGGGGGGAAATGGGGTACGTCCCTATTACAGGGGAAAAGGGGTACGTCCCCATTACACAGGGGAAAAGGGGTACGTCCCCATTACAGGAAGGTTCGCATCACGGCGGCGCAGCAGAAAGTCGACTCTGACCCCATTTGTCGCGGCATCGCAGCAATGGCGCGCCACATGCCCCGATGCTGCGCCGCGGTCAGCGCTTCTTGTCGTCGTCCCCTCCCGCGGGCGGCGTGGCGCCGAAACCCGGGAACGGGAACGCGGTGAACATCCCCCGCGTCTGGTCCTGCATGCGCTGCTGCATGTCCATGAACAGCTTCGCACTCTGCTCGAGATAGTTGCCGAGCATGCCCTGCATCGCCGGCGCCTGCATCTGCATGAACTGCTTCCACAGGTCCGGCGTCAGCATCATCTTGTCGCCGTAGACCTGCTTCGCCTGGTCCTGCAGCTTCTTCTGGATGGCCAGGAACGCCTTCACGTTCTGCTCCATGTACTGGCCCATGATCGTCTGCTGCGCGCTGCCGTAGAAACGGATCATCTGCGCGAGCATCTCGGAGCTGAACATCGGCACTCCGCCGCCTTCCTCGTCGAGGATGATCTGCAGCAGGATGGCGCGGGTGAGGTCGTCGCCGGTCTTCGCATCGACCACCTGGAAGTCGATGTTGTCGAGGACCATCTGCTTTACATCGGCGAGCGTGATGTAGCCGCTGTTTGCGGTGTCATAGAGCCGGCGGTTGGGATACTTCTTGATGGTGCGGACCGGGTCGCTCATGGAGGCTTTCGAGGCGCGAAGACGCGCGGATTATAACTGACTGATTTATCGGGTGTTTAACTATATTTTCGACCTGCCAGGTGGTAATTTGTGCGCCGCATCAAAAAATCCTTGACTTCGCCCGCAACGTCCCTATAATTCGGATTGTGCGGTGCAGCAAACGGCGGCGACAAAGCCGGGAGCGAACAAACCGCGGACGGTCGAACCGATTGATCCGGACCGTCGACCGGCGCAGGTAGTGCGTCGGCAGAACGAGGATCGATCGGCCAACGAAACCGTCCATCGGACACCAACTTTTTTGACAAGGAACGAGACCATGTACAACGCCACCGAGCAATTCGCCGAATTCAACAAGGCCAACGTCGCACAAGCCACGAAGTTCGCCGCCGTCTCCCTCGAGAACGCCGAGAAGTTCGTGAAGTTCAACCTGGGTGCGGCGAAGACCGTGTTCGCGCAGTCCGTCGAAGGCGCGCAAGCCGTCGCCGCCGTCAAGGACGTGCAGGACCTGATCGAGCTGCGCACCAAGTTCGCGGAAGCGGGCGTGCAGAACGCCGTCGGCTACTCGCGCCACTTCTACGAACTCGCGACCGAAGCGCAAGCCGAGTACTCGGCGCTCGCGGAAGAGGCGTTCGGCACCTACTCGAAGGGCATCACGCAGTGGGTCGACAGCGCGAGCAAGCAAGCGCCGGCCGGCTCGGACGTCGCCGTGAACGCGTTCAAGTCGACGATCGCCGCCACCGCGGCCGCGTTCGACCAGTTCCAGAAGGCCTCGAAGCAGGTCGTCAGCATGGCCGACGCGAACGTGCGCGCCGCGACCGCGCAAGCGACCAAGTCGGTCAAGGGCAAGAAGTAAAGAATCAAGAAGGGCGCGTCAACCGCCCCAAGGACGCGCGCCGGTGTTTCTCCCCACCGGCGCGTGGCCCTGATCGGGATGCTCGAAGCGGGCTTGAAAAGCCGCCGGCGGTCCCAACATCGGTAACGATGTCTCCTTCTGTATCAATACCTCCTCCTGATTGATACAGCCTCCCGCCCCGCTCGCAAGAGTGGGGCGTTTTCTTATCGGCGTCGACCGGGTCGCCCGCGCGCCGTCAACCCGGCTTGCCCCAGATTTCCTTCAAGTCCTCCCTGCCCAACGCCGTCGGCAATGCCTGCGCCGTGCAGTATCGCCCCGCGTGGAAGATGAGCGGCTCCCCCTCGGCATAGCCGATCCGGTGCACCCGGCCGACGAACATCACGTGGTCGCCGCCGGGGATCGAGGTCTCGACCGTGCATTCGAACGTCGCGAGCATGCCGGTGAGCACCGGCGCGCCGCCGGGGCCGTCGTTTGAATCGAGACCCTCGAACTTGCCCGGTTGCCGGGACGCGAAGCGATGCGACAGCGCGACCTGCTCGGCGCGCAGCACGTTGACGACGAAGTGGCCCGAGGTCACGAACGCCGGCAGCGACGGCGACCTGCGGTTGAGGCTCCACACGACCAGCGGCGGGTCGAGCGAGAGCGCGGCGAAGGAGTTGACGGTGAGTCCCTCTGGCGCACCGTCCGGCGCGCGCGTCGTGACGATGGCGACGCCGGTGGAAAAGCGCCCGAGCGCGTCGCGCAGGTGGCGCGCGTCGTGCCCGCCGTCGAGCGCGACGTGCTTCATGGGCGGGATTGGCTGCACTCCACGTGCTGCGACTGCTGCGACATCTGCTCGACGCGCCCGATGGCGCGGCGCGCGAGCATGACGTACTGCGCCTCGGCGACGCTCGACAGCGCGAGCAGTGCCGCTCCCGCGAGCACGGCGGCCTTGCGCATGATGGAATCTCCGTTTATCTATCGCCGGAAGCCGCCGCCCCGGCCGGCGAAGCCGCCGCGCGCCGCCTCGAATTGCTGGTGGCGCATGCCGCCGGCGGTGCGGGCGCCGCGGTCCGCTTCGAGCTGCGAGAAGCGGCCGCCTTCCGCACTCTGGACGCCACCCGTGCGCTGCCGGGTCGGGCGCTCGACCGAGTTCCACGAGCCGTTGTCGTACTTCTGCCAGCCGCTGTCGGTCTTCTTGTACACGTTGCCGTCGGCGCCGGCGTACACGTCGCCGCCCGCCGTCTGCACCGCGCCCGCCCGGTTGCCGCCGCTTCCCGACACGCCCGCACCCTTCGCGCCGCTGGTGGAACTGAACGCGCCCGCGCGGCCCTGCGCGCCGCTCTGGCTTTGCGTGTGGATCGTCTGCGTCGGCGTGCTGATCGTGCTCGAGCCCCAGCGGCCGTAGGCGTTCGCGTTCTGCTGGGTCGTGACCGCGCGGCCGGTGTTCGCGTTGTACCAGCTTGCGTTGCCCGCCGCGCCGTTGGGCCCCCATGCTGCGCTGCCGTGCGCGTAGCTGCCGGTGCTCGGGTTGTACGCGGAGAAGGCGCCGGCGCCGCCGTACGGGCCGTAGATGGCGCCGCCCTGCGCCCACGCGCCGGTGGTCGGGTTGTACCCGTACCCCGCCTTGGCGGCCCCGCCGTAGGGACCGTAGATGGCGCCGCCCTGCGCCCACGCGCCGGTAGCGGAGTTGTAGTACGTGGCGCCCGCGTACGAGTACGGATAGGGGTAGTAGATCGGAATCGGCGCGGGAAAAATGTACGGCGGATAGTAGTAGCCGGTGCCGTAGACCACCACGCCCGAGCTCACGTAGCTCATCGTGTAGCCCGACGTGTAGCCGTAGGTCACGGTGTCGGGAGTGGATGCGTAGATGCGGACGTAGGTGCACGGGTACATCGGGCTCGACGGCGGGATGGTGTACAGCGCGGCGGGCACGCTGGCGGCAAGCGTCCACGGCCCGGTCGGCGTGGAGGCGGCGAACCACGCGCCGCGGTAGCACGAGTAGAAGCCCTCCGGCGCCTGGATCACGTTGAACGACGTGTTCACCGCGTACAGGAGCGGCGTACCCGGGATCGGCTTCCATTGCGGCGCGCCGGCGTACGCGACGTCGAGCGCAGCGCTCGTACGATTCAGCGTCGCCTGCTGCGGGATCTGCGCCTCGATCAACGCCTCGTCCGCTTGCGGCGTGCCCGGCACCGAAACCAGCACGAAGCCGCGCGGACCGTCGGCGGGAATGCGCTTGAAGTCGGCCGGCAGGCTCGCGGTGGCGAACGTCCACGGGCCGTCGAGGCTCGGTGCGGCGAACCAGCGGCCGGAAACGAGGTAGTAGAAGCGCCCGCCCGCATCGCGGAACAGTGCCGCATCCGTGTTCGCGACGTACGCCAGCGACGTTCCGGCGATCGCGGCGTACTGCGGCGGTCCACTGGTGACGATGATCGCGGCGGGCGCGGTCGACACGAACACCGCCGGCGCCGTCTGCGGGTTGAGCGCGCGACCCGGAATCTGCTGCTTCACGTCGGCGAAGTTGCGATCGTCAGGCAGCGCCGCGAATCCCGCCGGCAATCGGCCCGCCGGCAGCCACGGGCCGCGAAAGTCGGGCGCCTGCAGCCAGCCGCCGCTGGCGAGGAGGTACCAGAGCTTCGTCGACGAGTCCTGGAACACGTCCCAGTTCGTGTTCACCGCGAACGACAGCGTGGTGTTCGCGACGGGTGCCTGCACCGGGTCGCCGTCGAACACGACGAGGCTCGCGGGGCGCACGCTCGTGAAAATGCGCGGGGGCGTGTTGTCGAGCGCCACGTCCGGCGGGCGCTGTTGCTCGCCGAGGCTCAGGAGGATCGTCGCCAGCGGCACCCGCTTGACCCCCAGGTTGACGAGGGCGTTGCGGATCGCGCCTTCGAAGCGCGCGGCTTGGGCGGGGTCGAGCGAGGGGAACTTCGCGGACACGAGGCGCGGATCGGTGCGCACGACCGAGCGCTCGGGGAGGTCGACCTCACTTGCGAAGGCCACCTCGATGACACCGTACGCAGGCTGCTTGGCTCCGATCGGCGTGATGGCGATGGCGATGCGCGCGTTGAGCGTTCGCCGTTCCGGCCACGAAATGACCTGCGGCTGGTAGATGGTCGCAGTGCCGTTGGCGCCGGACACGACGTGCGGCCAGCGGGCGGGACCGTCCGCCGGGATGGCGGAGACCGGCGCCGGCGCGGACGACGGTTGCGAAAATGCGGGGAACGCGGCCAAGGCGGCCGCAGCTAGCAGAAGGGGCGAGAGGATCATCAGGAGTCGAGTTTGGATTCCGTGAATCGGTGAATCGGTGAATAGGTGAATGGGTGAAGGCCGCTGCCACCGGCGGCGGCATGTCGCTTCACCCCTTCACCCGTTCACTCGTTCACCGGTTTCGAACTCGACTCCGACCCCAGTTCAG
>JADLEZ010000456.1 GCA_020845855.1 Burkholderiales bacterium | reverse complement strand
CGCAACGAAATCTTCGGACCTGTCTCGGTCGTGCTGACCTACCGCAGCGTGGAGGAAGCGATCAGGATTGCGAACGACTCCGAGCTGGGCCTCAAGGCGTACCTGTTTGGTGCCAAGGACGAGTGCCTCAAGCTCGTGCCGGAACTATACGTCGGTACGGTGCAGATCAATGGCGGCAGCCCGCTGCGTCCCGACGCGCCGATGATGGGTTACAAGCACAGCGGGGTGGGCGCCGAATGGGGCGAGGATGGACTGCGCGAGTTCATGCATCCGCAGCACATCGACCTCGCGCTGAATTGAACGGCTACACAACATAGAGCAGTTAGGAGGAGACAAATGGATCGTCGTTCGTTCGTGCAGATGCTCGGGGCGGCGCTCGCATTGCCCGCCGGTCGTGTATTGGCGCAAAGCGGTTCCGGGCGCCCCATCCGCGTCGTGGTTCCGCTGCCCGCGGGCAGTTCCAACGACTACGTGACTCGCGTCGTCGCCCCCTACCTGACCGCCAGCCTCGGCCAGACCATCGTCGTCGACAACAAGGCCGGCGGCAACGGGATCATCGGGACGATGGACGTGGTGAAGGCCGCGCCCGACGGCAATACGTTGCTGCTGGGGTCGCTGTCGCCGTTGGCCACGAACATGGCTCTGCTGAAGAACCTGCCCTACGATCCGAGGAAAGATCTCACGCCGATCGCGGGTGTCAGCGTCACCAACTGGGTGCTGATGGTGAACTCCTCGTCGCCGATCCGCACGCTCGCGGAGTTCGTCGCTGACGCGAAGAAGCGGCCGGGAAGCGTCAGCATCGGTTACTCGACGACGACGGTGCAAGTCCAGATCGCGACCTTGAACAAGGTTGCCGGGATTGAGTTGTTACCCGTGCCCTACAAGGGTACGCCCGCCACGATCACGGACGTGCTGGGCGGGTCGCTGAACGCCACCCTCCTGGATCCGGGCAATGCCCTGTCGCAGGCCAAGGGCGGCAAGATGCGGGTGCTGGGGGTGAGCTCGCTCAAGCGCAATCCCACCACGCCCGACTGGCCCGCGATCTCCGAGACGTATCCCGGGTTCGACTTCGGGGCATGGAACGCGCTGATGGGGCCGGCGGGCATGCCGCGCGATGCCGTCGTCCGGATCAATGCCGCCATGAACGCCGCGCTCAAGCAGAAGGACGTCATCGAAAAATACGCGGAAGCCGGCACCATCCCGCTCGTGATGACGCCCGAAGACGTCAAGGCGTACATCGAGGCGGAGGTCGGCAAGTGGACGCGCCTTGCACGCGAGGCCAATATCCAGCCCGAAAGTATCTAACCACCGGATTCCGTGCTCACCATCCATGCCCGCTGCACCCGCGGTCCGCGGCAGCCGTTCGAGGCTACGACCATCGAGCGGCGCACTCTCGGACCCCGCGATGTCCTGATCGACATCGCGTACGCGGGCATCTGCCACTCGGACATCGACCATGCGCACAGCGTGCGCGGCAACACGATGTACCCGCTGGTGCCGGGGCACGAAATCGCGGGTGTGGTGGCCGCCGTGGGCGCCGAAGTCACGAAGTTCGCGGTCGGCGATCATGCCGGCGTTGGCAACATGGTCGATTCATGCCGCGAGTGCACCAACTGCCGGGCCGGACTCGAGCAGTACTGCAGCGGACGGCGGGTCCTGACCTACAACTCGATCGGCCGCGACGGGAAACCGACGCACGGCGGCTACAGCGAGAAGATCGTCGTCGAGGAGCACTTCGCAATCCGCATTCCGAAGAGTGTCCCGCTCGCCCGCGCTGCGCCGCTGTTCTGCGCCGGAATTACGCTCTACTCGCCGCTGCGGCATTGGGGCGCCGGACCGGGCAAGCGCGTCGCGATCATAGGATTGGGTGGGCTCGGTCACGTCGGCGTCCAGCTCGCCAAGGCAATGGGTGCGCACGCCACCGTGTTCGACCTTGCGCCCGCCAAGCGAGCGGACGCGCTGCGCCTCGGGGCGGACGACTTTCGCATCGCCACCGATGCTGCGGCGTTCAGCGAGCTCGTGAGCTCGTTCGACCTCATCATCTCGACCGTACCGGCGAGCGTGGACCTCGACGCCTACCTGGCGCTCCTCGCGCGAGACGGAACGTTCGTCAACCTCGGTGTCCCGGACAAGCCGCTTTCGGTGGCGGCCATGTCGCTCCTGCGCAACCGCCGCTCGCTCGCGGGAACGTTGAGCGGCGGCCTGCCGGAGACGCAGGAGATGATCGACTTCTGCGCGGAGCACGGCATCGGCGCCGAAGTCGAGGTCATCGGCGCCGACGACATCGACCGGGCCTACGACCGCCTGCTCGCGGGCGACGTGCGCTATCGTTTCGTGATCGACATCGCCACCATGAGGAGCTAGAGCATGCCCGACTTCCTGATCTACGAGCAGGACGGACCGCTCGTCACGCTCACGATGAACCAGCCGGAACAGCGCAATCCGCTGACGGGCAACACCGCGGTGCCGGAATTCCTGGCGGCGATCGACCGCATCCACGACGAGCGTGGCGTGCGTTGCGTCATCCTCACCGGCAACGGACCCTCGTTCTGCGCGGGCGGCGACATCCGCGAGATGAAGCGGCAGGCCACGCCCGAGGTCGGGGAAATGGACATCCGCCACCAGTACCGGCGCGGCATTCAACGCCTGACGCTGGCGCTCTGGAACCTGGAAGTTCCCGTGATCGCGGCGGTGAACGGCCATGCCATCGGCGCCGGGCTCGACCTCGCGTGCATGTGCGACATCCGAGTCGCCTCGGAGAAGGCGAAGTTCGCCGAGAGCTTTATCAAGCTGGGCATCATTCCGGGCGACGGCGGCGCCTGGCTCCTGCCGCGCATCGTGGGCCTGTCGCGAGCCGCCGAGCTCGCGTTCACCGGCGACATGATCGACGCCCAGCAGGCCCTCACGTGGAACCTCGTGTCGCGCGTAGTGCCGCACGAGGAGCTGATGCCGGCGGCGCACGAGCTGGCCGGGCGTATCACGCAACACGCCTCGCACGGCGTGCGGCTGACCAAGCGCCTGATGCGGGAGGCCATTCACTCGCGCCTCGACACGGTGCTCGAGCTTTCCGCGGTATTCCAGGCGATTTCGCACAAGACACCCGATCATAGCGAAGCCGTCAACGCGTTCCTGGAAAAGCGCTCCCCGCGCTTCAGCTAGCGATGGAACCCGATGCCGCTCGCGAAGAGCTTCACCACCGTCGCATCGACATGCGCGGTTACCGGCGCAGCGACGGCCTCTTCGAGATCGAGGGACGCGTCACCGATCATAAGCCGCGCGACTTCCTTCCGTACAGCGGGGGTCGCTTCGTGCCGGCGGGACAACCGGTGCACGACATGGGTGTGCGCATCGTGTACGACGCCGATCTTCGGGTTCATGCCATCGACACCTTCACCGACGCTTCACCGTATGCGCATTGTCCCGAGGGCGGGCGAGCGCTGCAGGCGATGAAGGGACTCCGCATGGCAGGGGGCTGGAGCAAGGAGGTGCGCAGCCGGCTCAAGGGTGCGCGCAGCTGCACGCATCTGATGGAGCTACTGATCCCGATGGCTACGGCGGCCTTCCAGTCGTTGAGCACGCTGGGCCTGACGCGCGTGGACAGGCTCGATGCCACCGGCCGGCCGATGAAGATCGATTCGTGCTATGCGTACGGAGCGGAGGAGGAGATCGTACGCCGCAAGTGGCCGGAGTATTACCGTCCGCCGCGCGGGAATCCGGCGTGAAACGTCTGGACGCGTCGGAGAAGGATCTTGCCGAGTTGCTCGAGACGGGGCTTCACCTCGGCAGTCGGCCCCACCAGCGTGAGCGAGGCGACGGGATAGCCCGACGCGTCGTGCACGGCCGTGGCGATAGCGAAGCGCGTACCGCTGCGGCGCGTGTTGGTCGCGATGCGCGTCAGCTTGATCGCGTCGTACTCCGCGAGGAAGGAGTCCACGAGTGCGGGGTCGGCCGCACTCTGACGGCGCAGATAGGAATCCCGGTCAGCCTCGGAGCGCGACGCGAGCAGCGCCTTGCCACCGGCCGTGTACAGCAGCGTGCGGCGGATGTTCGAGCGTGCCTCGAATCCGGCAACGTGATCGCTCCCTGCCTCGGCAATGTAGATGAGGTGATCCCCCGCCGGGACGCCAAGGAAGGCCGCGCAGCCTGTTGCGCGGTGCAGGGCGGTCAGGTCGGCGTGAGTGACCGATCCGGCGCGCATGTGGCCGCTCGCGAGCGTCAGGCCGTAGACCGCAGGCCCGAGGTAGAAGCGGTGGCGATCCTCGTAGAGCCAGCCGATGGCGAGCAGCCCGCGAATGAAGCCGTGCACCGAGCTCTTGGGCGCATCCAACGCGCGCACGAGGTCGGCGAAGCTCATGCCCGGCGTGTAGACGACCGCCTCGAGAATGCGCGTGACGCGGTCGATGGTGCGGTGGTTTTGCGGCGCGCGCGCCGAGGACGATGCCGACGAGCGAGATTGGGTTCGGTTCATCGATCAAGGTTCGAGCATACGAACGAGAGAGCGTATGTGCGAGTTTATCATGCGATCGAGTCGTGCCACTTGTCAATCGATTGCGGGACGCGGCGATGACGGGCCGTACGGACGACTACCGCGGTTCCTTTCCGAGGAGCAGTCGCGAGGCAAAGGCGTGGCACGCGCGTGCCGCGGCCGTAACCGCGCTGGAGCCGCGACTGCCCATCGTCGACGCACACCATCACCTCTTCGGCTCGCTCGCGGATACGGTTCATTACCCCCTGGAAGACCTCACGCGCGACCTTGCCTGCGGACACCGGGTACTTGCCACGGTCTACGTCGAGGCGTACGAGTCGGGCTGGCGCACGAGCGGGCCCGAGGCACTGCGACCGGTCGGAGAGATCGACGCAATCGTTGCGCTGACGCGTACGCCGCTGCCTACCCCACAGGGGTCCTGTGAGGTGGCCGCGGGGATCGTTGGTTACGCGGACCTGACGCTGGGCGACGAGGTTGCTGACGTGTTGCAGGCCCAGAAGGTCGCGGGGGAAGGGCGGCTGCGCGGGGTGCGCCATCGCGCGGCAACCGACGACGGTACCGTGGGGCGCTTCATCAAGGACCGGCCGCGGCCGCATCTGCTGCTCGAGCCCGGGTTCCGGCGCGGCTTCGCGCACCTCGAGCGCTGCGGGCTGTCCTTCGACGCGTGGCTCTATCACACGCAGCTCCACGAGCTGGTCGACCTCGCTGACGCATTCCCGAATACGATCATTGTGGTTGACCACGTCGGCGCCCCCATGGGCGTGGCCGAGTGGCGGCCGAAGCGCCTCGAGGTCCTCGCGCAGTGGGAGCGCGACCTGCGCGCGCTGGCCGCGCGTCCAAACGTTTGCGTCAAGATCGGCGGGATGGGGATGGTCGTGTTCGGCTTCGGCTTCGAGCATTCCGATCGGGCCCCGACCGCGGTCGAGTTGGCGCGGTCGTGGCAGCCGCTCATCGATGTCTGCATCGACGCGTTCGGGACGCACCGGTGCATGTTCGAAAGCAACTTCCCGCCCGACCAGCAGTCCTGCAGCTACGTCGAGCTCTGGAACGCGTTCAAGCTGGCGACCCGCACCCTCACGGACTGGGAGCGGTGCGATCTGTTCTATCGCACCGCCTGCCGCACGTACCGTCTGCCCGAGCTGGAACGGCTCGGGGATGCCCTCGCCGCCGGGTAGGCGGCATCACCCTGCGTACCGCAGCGCGTGTTCGTATTGACACGTGCCGGTGGGGTCTGTACAGTGTTCAGGAATATGATTATTCGTTCATAATAAGGAACTCCTCCATGAATATGACAACCCGTATCCTGATCGCGCTGGTACTCGCTGCGGCGATGCCGCTGCCCGCGGTGGCGCAGCCGTACCCCCACAAGGTGATCAAGATGATCCTGCCGTTCCCGGCGGGAAGCGCGACGGATGGCGTCTCGCGCTACATCGGGGCGGAGTTGCAGAAGAGCCTCGGGCAGCCGGTCATCATCGAGAACCTGCCGGGCGCGGACGGCATCATCGCGGCGCAGGCGGCAAAGCGCGCGCCGGCCGACGGCTACACCCTCTTCGTCAGCACGAACTCGGCCCACGGCGCGAACCCGGCGATCTACACCACACTTCCCTACGATCCGGAGAAGGACTTCGAGCCCGTAGCAGGGCTGATCCGCATTCCCCAGCTCATGGCGGTGAGGAAAGACTTTCCCGCGGATGACGTGGCAAGCTTCATCAAGCTCGCCAAGGAGCGCCCGGCGGGCAAGGAGCTGACCTTCGGCAGCGGCAACACCTCGAGCCGCGTCGCGGCCGAACTGGTGAAGGTCGCGGGCAATATCCCCATGACCGAGATTCCATACAAAGGCACGCCGCAGGCTCTGCAGGACCTGGTCGGCGGCCAGATCGACATGTTCTTCGTCGATCCCTTTGCAGGCATGGGCCTCATCACCGGCGGCAAGCTCAAGGTTCTCGCCCTGACCGATACCACTCGGCTGCCGGTCCTGCCCAACGTGCCGACCATGGCGGAGGCAGGCTACAAGGACGTGCAGGTCGTGAGCTTCGCTGCCGTGTTCGCGCCCGCGAAGACCGACCCCGCGATCGTCGAGCGGCTGAACCAGGAGATCAACAGGATTCTCCAGCAGCCGCAGACCAAGGCCCAGATCCAGAAGATGGGCGCCACGACGCTCGAGCTGTCCCCTTCCGAGGCGAAGAAGTTCGTGTCGGGGGAGATCGTGCGCTGGGGCAAGCTCGTCGAGCTCGCCGGCATTCCGAAGAAGAACTGACGAGGCGATCGTGACGAGTGCACCTCCGAGGCTCTCGGACCGACGCGTCGTGATCACCGGTGCGGCGTCGGGCATCGGACGTACGACAGCGCGGCTTTTCGCCGATGAAGGCGCGGCGCTGACGCTCCTCGACCGCAATGCCGAGGCTGTCCAGGAGGTTGCACGCGAGACCGGCGGGCATGCGATCGCGGCCGACGTGACGGACGAGGCGGCGATCGCCGGTGCGGTGGAGCAGGGCGCCAGCATCATGGGCGGCATCGACGGCGTGGTGAACGCGGCTGGCGTGATGCTGCGCGGATCCGTGCTCGACGTCGGCGTGGCGCAGTGGCGGCAGGTGCTCGAAATCAATTTGACCGGCACCTACATCGTCGTGCGCTGTTGCCTGCCGTGGCTCAAGCAGGCGCCCGGCGCGACCATCGTGAATCTCGGGTCGGGACAGGCACTGCTGCCCAATTCGCCGGAGCGGACCGCCTATGCCGCATCCAAGGGCGGCGTAATCAACCTCACGCGCGCGCTCGCCGCGGAGCTCGCACCGGCAATCCGCGCCAACAGCGTGTGCCCCGGACTGGTGGACACCCCGATGGCCGAAGGCGTGCAGGGGAACGTCGGCAACTATGCGCTCAAGCGCCTCGCGCAGCCGATCGAGATCGCGCACGCGATCCTCTTTCTCACCAGCGCCGAATCCTCGTACGTAACGGGTGCAGCGCTGGCGGTCGACGGCGGCCGCGCGTTCCATTGAAATGAACGCCCATCTCGAAACCTTCGTCCTGCGCACCACGCTCACGTCGCCGTTCGGACGCAAGGCGCGCATGGCTGCTGACGTGCTGGGCCTCGCTGAACGGGTCAAGGTCGTGCACGCCGACACCGCCGACGAAGACGACACGCTGCGGCAGCAGAATCCGCTCGGCAAGATTCCCTGCCTCGTGCGCGCCGATGGCACCGCCATCTACGACAGCGGAGTCATCGTCGAATTCCTGCAGCAGGTCGCCGATACCGAGCGCTTGCTGCCCGCGGGCGGCCCGCAGCGGATCCGAGCGTTGACGTTGACGCGTCTCGCCGACGGCATCATCGACGCCGGAGCACTGATCATCTACGAAGGCCGCTATCACGAAGCCGGCGCGCAATCGGAGCGCTGGCTGGCGCATCAGCGCGGCAAGATCCTGCGCGCGCTCGCGACGTTCGAGCGTGCGCCACCCGATCCGGTCAAGAGCGACGCGGTCGGGATCGGACTGGCCTGCGCGCTCGCGTTCCTGGACAAGCGCAAGCCCGTGGAGTGGCGATCCGCGTGTCCGCAACTCGTTGCCTGGTTCCACACCTTTGCGCGCCGGGAGCCCGCGTTCGAGCGAACACGCGCGCCCGAATGACCTGATTGCGAAACAGCGCCGACGCTTTCCACCGGCGCGCAACCCGAGGAAGCTCACATGAACGTCGCATCTGAAGTCCGCAGGCCATCGCCGCAGATCATCCTGTTGCTCCCGCTGCTCGCGGTGCTCTGGTCGGGCCTGGCCCATGCGGAAGCCTGGCCCACCAAGCCGGTCAAGGTTATCGTGCCCATCTCCGCCGGGGGAGCCACCGACGTCCTCGCGCGTACCATGGCGCAGGCGCTCGCGCAGTCCACGGGACAGCCGTTCGTCGTAGAGAACAAGACCGGCGCCGCTGGTTCCATCGGCTCGGCCGAGGCGGCGCGCGCGGCGCCCGACGGCTACACGCTCCTGGTCGGCACCACCAGCACGCACTCGATCGCGCCGCACGTCTCGAGCAACCTTCCCTATGACATCTTCACCGACTTCACGCCGATCGCGCTGCTGGCCGAGACCAACAACGTTCTGCTGATGTCGCCGACGCTGCCGTTCAAGAGCCTCGCGGAGCTCCTGGCGGCGGCAAAGGCGAAGCCCGGTTCGATCTACTACGCGAGCAGCGGCATCGGCTCTTGGGGCCACCTGAGCTTCGAGCTCTTTGCGGCGCAGGCCGGCGTGACTCTCACGCACGTGCCGTATCGCGGGACGTCGGCCGCGATCGCCGATATCAGCCAGGGCAACGTTCAGCTCGCCCTCGACGCCGTGGTGTCGGGTGTTCCGCTCGTGAAGCAGGGACGCGTGAAGGGGCTGGCCGTCAGCGGTCCACGCCGCTCGGCGCTCGCGCCGGAAATACCGACGATGGGCGAGACCGTAAAGGGGTTCTCCGTGCAGTCGTGGTTTGGCGTCTACGGGCCGAAGGGCATGTCGCCGGAGCTCACCAAGCGCATCAACGAAGAGATCGTCAAGGTGCTGAACACACCCGAGATGACGGCCAAGTTCCTGAGCCTGGGCACCGAGCCGAGCCGGCTGACGCCGGCCGAGTTCGCCGCGTACATGAAGGTTGATAGCGCGCGCTGGGGCAAGCTCATCAAGGAACGCAACATCAAGCTCGATTGAGAGGACGCCATGGCGTTCTCGCTGGGTCTCGAAGGGTGGGTTTGCGTCGTCACCGGCGCGGGCAGCGGCATTGGCGCGGAAACCGCACGGGAACTCGCCGCGGAGGGCGCTTGGGTCGCGGTCGTCGACCGGGACGGGGACTCGGCTGCGAGGGTCGCGGCGGAGATCGCGCGCGGGGGTGGGCGTGCTATCGGCGTGACCGCCGACGTTGGCCAGGTGGAGTCGGTCGCGGCAGCCGCTGCGCAGATCGAAGCGGCGCTCGGTCCCTGCCGCGTGCTGGTCAACAACGCCGCGGTACGCCACCGCGAGGAGCTGCTGGGCATGGGTGTCGAGGCGTGGAACGCCGTGCTCGCCGTAAATCTCACGGGAGCGCTCGTGTGCACGCAGGCGTTCGTCTCGCAGATGATCGGCGCGGGCCGCGGCGGCAGCATCGTTCACGTGTCGTCGATCCTTGGCCACCACCCGCAAATCGGCGCCGGGGCGTATAGCGTCGCCAAGGCGGGCCTCGGCATGCTGTCGCGGGTGCTGTCGCTGGAACTCGCGCCGCACGGCATCCGCAGCAATGTCGTCTCACCCGGGTTTACCCGCACGCCTGCCAACGAAGCGTCGTACCGGGATCCGGAAACGGCCGCCGCCCGTGCCCGGATGATTCCGGCAGGGCGCCCGGCCACCCCCGCGGACCTCGCGCAGGTGATCGTCTTTCTCGCGAGCGACCGCGCTGCATACATCGACGGGCAGGACGTCGTGGTCGACGGCGGCGTGAGCAACACCCTGGTGGGCCTGGTTCCGCGGCCGCGGGGCGAACCGACATAGCGTTGCGAACCACTTCACTGCGAGGCGGTGCATTGAGGGTTTGACAAGTGCTCGGTACGATTGTATGATTTCACACATGCGATCATCAGTACGTAAATACGAACTTCGCGAGGAGAAGAGATGACCGACACCGCCACTTCCACCGGCATCACCAGCGAGCTGGCGCGGGGGAAGTTCACCGACGAGATGCTGGCCGACATGCGGGCGCTGATCGGCACCGAGCTGCGCACCGAGG
>JADLEZ010000455.1 GCA_020845855.1 Burkholderiales bacterium | reverse complement strand
TCCCAGGACGTGACGCCGTACTGCGACGCCACGCCCTCTATCTCTTCATGGATGCGCTCGACGCGCTGACGCGGAGTCGTCATCAGCGAATTACTCCCGCGAGAAACAGCACAAACGCCACGAGGCACACCGCGAGCACGAAACGATCGCAGAGATACTCGGCCTCTTCCGACCACATGAGTCGGTGCAGGAGCGCTCTGGCCGTGCGCTTAACGCGCGGGGTTGGGCGAATCACAATTTCCCCTGCGCGCCCTGCTCGTGCGCGAACAGCACGGCGCTTGTGAGGCGTGCCTTGATCTCGATTTTCATGCTCATGCTCCCTCCGCTTTGGCGAGTGCGGCGCGTGCGGCCGCGACGTACGGTGCGCTGTCGTTGGGCACGCCGTCGAACTCGTAGCGCTCGACCAGGGCGCGCAATGCCTCGTACAGCGCAGGCGCAGCGGTAACTAGGCGAACGGATCGCTCCAACGACGACAGCGGCATAACCCTCGGCGCAGCGCTCACGGCTCGCTCCCGCGCCCGAGGATGTCGCCCGTGTACGGCTGCGCGTTGAAGTGCAGCACCGGCTCGTCCGCATACCCCTCGACCACGATGTAGCCGCGGCCGCGGCACGGCCAGCACGCGCGCAGGCTCGCCAGCGATTTGCCTACGGGCCACAGGTAGCCGGTGCCGGCGCAGACGCAGCAGCGCTCTTTCACGGCCGGCGGCGTGTAGTGGTCGGTCACTGTCCAATCCGGCGATTCAGGCATTGGGGTCGCTCCTAGCAGGGCCGGGTCGGCGTGGCGGGCGTGCACGGCGGGCTCGGCACGTCCGGCCGGGTCGGCGGCAGCGGCACGCGCATCGCCTCGCTGCGGTTGGGATAGCGCGCCCGCGCGACCGGGCTGCGTGCGGCGTCGCTCGGCGCGCTCGTGCTCGCGGGCACCTTGCCTTGCGGCGGGCGCGGCGCGGGCGGTTGCGCGAGTACGACGCCGCACGCCAGCGCGGCGGCAAGAACGGTGACGATGCGTTGCATGGTCGTGTGCTCTCCGATTCGGTCGGTCATTCGCTTCGCTGCCCGTACTCCTGACCTCGCTGCCCTTAGCTGCCCGCGATGCCTGGCGGCGGTGCGGGCCTTACGCGGTCAGGCGGGTGAGGCGTCCTGCTCGGGCTGCACTCGCGGAAACAGAGCGAGTGAGAAGGACGATAGCAAATGCTATACGTAATGTCAATAGCAAAAGCTATTTTCTTTCCACCCACTCCGGTGCGCCGACGGACGGCGGCGGCGTCAGGCTTGACCTGCCTATTAAACGTTACTACAATAAGTCATATGTCCACGCGCCTGACCTGGGACGAAGCCAAGCGCAAAGCGAATCTCGCCAAGCATGGCCTCGACTTCGCCGATGCCGGCGAGGTGATGGATTCGCGCTACCGCATGGATGCGGTGGTGTTGAGCGGCGACGAAGAGCGGGTGGTGTCGGTTTCCTACGCGCTGGGCTTTCTGGCGGTGCTGACGGTGGTGTACACCGAGCGCGACGGTGCGGCGCGCGTCATCAGCTTTCGTCGGGCGAGCAAACGAGAACGTGAGGCATACGATGGCTGGCTCCAAGACGAATTCGATGACGCTTGAGCAGGTGCGCGCGGCGGTGCGTGCCGTTCCCGCGGATCAGCATTTCGTATGGGACGGCAAGGACAAGGACGATCGCCCGCTGACCGCTGATGAGTTGAAGGAGGGGATCGCGCTGGCGAAGAAGCGCGGCCGACCGATCGGCAGCAGCAAGGAATCGACGACGGTACGCTTCGATCGCGACGTGCTAGATGCGTTTCGCGCGGCCGGCCCGGGCTGGCAAACACGCATGAACGCCGCCCTGCGCGATTGGCTCAAGACGCATCGGTGATCGGTGCGCCTGGTGGCGCGGCCGGCTACGGCGTAAGCGAGGCCCGCTCTTTACTGCACGGGCAGCGGAGCGAGCTCGCCGGACAGGTGCAGCGCCTCGGCGAGAAAGTTCGCCAACCGTTGGCGGTCCGCCGGCTGCTCGAACGTCACCAGATCATCGGCGTACTTGCCGATCATCGTCAACGCCGGCCGGGCCACGCCGTAATCGTCGGAAGCCACGATGGCGATACGGTGCCCCTCCGGCGAAACCTCCTTCGCCTGGTCGAGCAGCACCGACTTGTAGGCCGCGGCGTCGATGCGTCGCGCCGACAGGTGATCGAGCCCCCGCAGGTCGAGCGTTTCGATGACGTGGATCGCCCCGTTCTGCAGAGCGAACTCCGCGAACAGGCTCGCGTTGGCGGCAATCGGGTAGTTCGCCACGACGCGCCGCTTGGTAATGTCCGCCGGATTGGTCGAGAACAGCCGCGCCCGGCGAAGCCATTGTCGGACGTCATGATTCAGCTTCGTGGGTCCGACTTCCCGACGTCGCCGGGGGGCGGCAGGGCGCGCAACGAAGCGGTCGATCAGCGCCGTCACCCGCTGCTCGAGCTCGGCCTCGTCGTTCGCGACGAGCTGGCCGGCGCGCTCGTCAGGCACCAGCGGCGCAAGGGCGGTGCGCAGCAGGAACTCCTGCATGCGGCGATCCTGCGATTGGTTCAGGCGCGCCTCGAAGACCGCGGCTTGCTGCGCCCAGTCGCGTCCGGCCAGCACCGGTGACAACGCGCGCACGCGCGCCGCTTCGAGCCTCAGGTGCAGCCTCACGCCAGCGGGCGTGAACACCGCGATCCCCGCGTTCAGCCGCTCGCCGCGCGCCTGGTCAGGCACGAGCCGCAGCAAAAAGTAGTCGTAGACGGCCATCAAAGTAGAGTGAGCACTCGGCGCAGGCGCGCGTTGCGGGCGGGCGAAGCCCACCAAGCCAGCAGCGCGCCGCGATGCGACTCATCCAACCACGTTTCGGGCGCGTCCGCAATCATCCGCTCGACGGCCCCTGCGTCTACCGCCTGGAGGGAACCGATTGTAAGCCCGGCGCCGGCGGCATCCCACTTGCCGATTTGACGAAGCCAGGCGATCAGCAGTTCGGTGTTGCAGTCGCTGGGCAATGGCAGGTCGGGCCCGGGCGGGAATCCGCTGCGCCAGCCCGCGCGCGAGAAGTCGAAGGCGAGCGCGGTCCAGACCTGGGCGCGATTGCGGCGGAACAGAAAGTTGTTCAGGTGCCGGTCGTCATTGCCGTAGAACAGATCGAACGCCGCGATCCGCGACAACGCCGTCGCGGCCTGGTCGAGTAGCACGGCCTGCTCCACGGCGTCGATCGCGCTCCACTGCACCACCCCACCTTCCAGGCGCGATCCGAAGGCGAGGGACTGATCCGGCATGAGCAACACATGCCAGTACGGCACGCCAAGTTGCGCAGCCTCGCCCAGGCGATAACCCAGGTACTCCGAGATGGGCAATAGCGGATGGTCGGTGAGCGTCTTCGCCGCCCAGTCCTGGCCGCCGCTCGTGGTGGCGATCTGCCGCAGATCTTGCGAACCCAGGTCTGCCGGCACCGTGGAGACCACCTCCAGCGGCAGCAGCGACCGCTGATTCACGCCGGGCGGGCCTTCTTCGAGGCGCGCGGCGCCGCCGCCGTCGGGACCGGGGGCAGGATCTCGCGCGATTCTTTCGGGGGCCGTCCCGCCTTGCGCGCCATTGCCGCCGCTACGCCGCGGTTCTCCTCGGCTTGCTCCTCGACCTCGGCGAGCACCTTCTCCTGCTGCTTGGCGATCAGGTCGCCAAACGCCGCGAGCAGCCGCGATTCCAGCGGGGATAGCTCCGGCGCCGCCGCTGGGCGGGCGGGCGGGGCGGCCCCGTCCAGATATCCCTCTGGCCATCCGCAGCGACCTTCCATTGCGCGAGCAGCCTTCTCCCCGAACGCGCGATGCCCGTTCAAGAGTTGGGACACGAAGGTCGGGT
>JADLEZ010000454.1 GCA_020845855.1 Burkholderiales bacterium | reverse complement strand
GCGTCGGCGGCGGCGTACAGGTAACGCTTGCCCAGCCGGTACGCGAACGGCAGGTTGGGCAGCGGATCGGTCGGCGTATCGTCGGCTTCCACGCTTTGGAAGCCCTTGCCCGACGGGCCGCGGCCAATCACCGGCGGCGCCTTCGCCTCCGCGTCCCAGCTCCACCGGTTGCGAAACCATAGTTGCGGCAAGACGTCGATGCGCGCATCCTCGGGACCGCGATTGACGACCTCGATGCGGATCGCGATGTCCTCGGGCGCCGCCTTCGCATACTCGACGAACACATCGAAGTAGCGGTCGTCGTCGAATACGCCGGTGTCGATGAGCTCGTACTCCGCCATGTTGCGCCCGCGCCGGCGGCGATTCTCCTCGATGAGCTTGGTGTACGGATACGCCGCCTGCGGGTACTTGTACAGGTACTTCATGTACGAGTGGGTCGGCGTGCTGTCGAGGTAGAAGTAGCACTCCTTCACGTCCTCGCCGTGGTTGCCTTCGTCGGGCACGAGGCCGTACAGCCGCTCTTTCAGGATCGGGTCGCGCCCGTTCCACAGCGCGAGGGCGAAGGCGAGGATCTGATAGCGGTCGCACAGGCCGGCGAGGCCGTCCTCGCTCCAGCGGTACGCGCGCGAGCGCGCCATGTCGTGCGGGAAGGAGTCCCACGCCGTGCCGTGCTCGCTGTAGTCCTCGCGCACCGTGCCCCACGCGCGCTCGGACAGGTACGGCCCCCACTTGCGCCAGGGTGCGACGGGCGCGGCGTGGGACTCGCGCAGGCGGCGATGCTCCTTGCTCGGCATGCGGTCAGGACGCGACGGCGGGCGCGTTGCCGAGGAGGAGCTCGCGCTGCACCAGCGCCCCGATGTCGCGCAGGAGCGCAAGCTTGGGCGCGTCGACCTCGCGCGGGCGGGTGTCGATCAGGCACACCGTGCCCACGCAGTTGCCGTCGGGCAGGATCAGCGGCTCGCCCGCATAGAAGCGCACGCGCGGGCCGCCGGTGACCATCGGGTTGTCGGCGAACCGCTCGTCGTACAGCGTGTCGGGCACCACGAGCGTCATGCGGCTCGCGACCGCGTGCGCGCAGAACGAGACCTCGCGCGGCGTCTCGCGCGCGCCGCGGGTGCCGATGGCCGACTTGAACCATTGGCGGTCGCGGTCGACCAGGCTCACCATGGCCGTGGGCACTTCGAAGATCGCGGCCGCGAGGCGGGCGAGGCGGTCGAAGCGCTCCTCGGGGGCGGTGTCGAGCACGCCCAAGCCGTGCAGCGCCGCGAGCCGGCTCTCCTCGTCGGGCGGAACCGGCGCGTTCACCCACTGGCACGCGCTGCGCAGGAGACACGCGCGAATGCGCGCTTGGGCGTACGGCTGCGAGAAGGGCTTCACCAGCCACTCGGTGATGTCGCCCCCGCGCGCGCGGGCGGCGTCGGGCGCGCGCCCGGTGACGGCGATGATCGAGGGGAGCTCGCCGGCAGCACCGCTTTGCCGGATCGCGCGCGCCACCTCGGGCCCGCTCATGCCGGGCAGCGTGTCCTCCACGATCACGAGCGCCGGCAGGGCCTCGCGGGCGCGCTCGCACGTGCGCACGCCCTCGGACTCGACGATTACCCGCAGCCCGTCGGCGCGCACGGCATCGAGCAGCACGGCAGCGGTGGCCGCATCGGCAATGCCGAGCAGCACGGTGCGCTCGACCAGCGACGACGTCGCCACCGGCGCGGTCGCGCTCGTCAGCGTGCCGACCAGCGGCGTGGCGAGCCGCGACTCGTCGGCTTCGAGCGCGAGCGTCTGGCCCTCGGCCGCCGCGAAGATCTGCATCGGCGAGCCGGCGGCGGCGTCCGACGCCCGCAGGCCTGCGATCACGCCGTCGATTTCATCGTCGGTGCGCGAGGGGTCGTGGTGGGTGAGCGCCAGTCGGCGCACCCGCGCCTCGCGCGCGACCTGCACTGCGTACTCCGCCGTGCTGTGCCCCCACCCGCGCTTGTCCGCGTACTCGTCCGCCACGTACTGCGCGTCGTGGATGAGAAGGTCGGCCTCGCGCGCGAAGTCGGCGTGATCGCGGTCGGCGCCCTCCAGCGCGCGCCGGTCATCTGCGTGCTCGTGCGAATGCGGCTCGTGGTCGCAGCAGTAGACCACGCACACGCCGCCTGATTCGAAGCGGAAGCCGAGTGTGAGCGCCGGATGGTTGAGGAACTGTGTCGCCACGCGAATGTCGCCGATCGAGAACGTGCCCTCGATCATCTCGTGGTAGTGGATGTTGGCGCCCAAGTCGCGCAGGGCCACCGGGAAGTACGCGTACTGCATCTGCCCCGCGAGGGTTTCCTTGAGCGATTTCTCGAATCCGTGCGGAGCGTAGATGTGCCACTCGTTGCCCGGCACGAACAGCGGCTGGAAGAACGGCAGCCCCTGGATGTGGTCCCAGTGCGTGTGGCTGATGAGCACGTGCCCGGTGGCGGGTGGGGTCGCTTCCTTCATGAGCGCCTGGGCCAGCGCGCGGGCCCCGGTGCCGCAGTCGATGACGACCAGCGTGCCGGAGGCCGAGCGCAGCTCGACACACGAGGTGTTGCCGCCGTAGCGCACGGTCGCGGGGCCGGGCACGGCGATCGAGCCGCGCGTGCCCCAGAAGCGCACGCGCATTACGCGTCTCCGTTCAAGATGGACCCCCACGCTCGCGGCTGACGCCGCTTCGCTGCCCCCAAGGGGGCGCAATTCGCGCTCGGGAGCGGCCCATCGCGCTCATGCCCGCAGAAGCCGCGGGCACGCTTCGACGAGCTGTCCGGCGCTGCGCATGGCGGCTTCGTACACCGTGTCGCGGCGCAGGATGTCGAGCTCGCCGGACAGGCGGTCGGCGTCGGTGCGCGACGTGTAGGACAGCACGCGCGCGGCGGAGCGGGTGTTGCCGATGCGCGCGTCGGTCTTGATGCGCGAGTTGTCCGGCGCAAGGGAGGCGAAGAAGGCGCCGGCGCCGTCACCCGCGGACAGCAAGACCGACGCAATGCGCGCGTCGGCCGCCGCGCCGGCGGTGTCGCCGCGGATGGCGAGCAAGACGTCGCGGTCGTGCGCCCGAAGCTTCCACGATGCGCCCTCGACGTCGTGGTGCGGCACCGATCCGACCACTTCCCACCCCAGGCGCGACGCGATCCAGCCCGCGAGCATGAGCGGGCGCGGCGCCATCGCGCGCGAGCCGTTGGGCTGCGGCCGGTACGCGAGCTCCAGCCGGTCGATGCGATCGAGCACGGGCCGGTAATCGGGCACGTCCCACAGGCCCGCGAGCAGCGTGAACCACGCGGTCATGCGTCCCCAGTTCAGATCGCTCACCCGCATCCGCGATCGCGGATCGCCGATCAGCCGCGCCAGGCGCAAGAGGTCCGCGGCGGGCAGGGCGAACTTCGCCGAGTCGATCACCACGCGGTCGGCCATGCGCGTCAGGCGGTCGAACAGCAGGTCGCTTTCGTTGGGCGTGCCTTTCCACCACACGTACACCGGCACGCCCGGCACCAGCAGCGCCTCGATGGCGCTTGCCGCGGTGTCGATGCGCGCGCCGTCGGCCTCGATCGTGATCTCCTCGCCGCACACCTGCTTGCCCACCGCGCCGAGGCGGCAGCGCATCGAGATGTTAGCCTCGATGCGCGGCGTGCCCGCGCCGCGGTTGGCGACCAGCAATAGCGTGCGGCCGGGGTGCTCGTGGTTGATCTCGGCCAGCAAGTCCGACAGCTGGTCGCGGTCGTCGGCGGGTGTGGTGTAGACGACGAGGTTGACCGTGCACGCGCGGATGACCTTGTGGTCACCCGGGAGGTGCTTGGCTTCGCCCGCCTCCGACCACATCGACGCCAGCGCGGCCTCGATGCGCTCGACTTCCACGCCCCGCGCCGGCGGCGCCTCCGCGACGTCGGGCGCGAGCTCGTCGCTCACGCGCGTCCCCAGTTGCGGCCGGCCGCCGCCAGCAGGTCGTGCGCCGCCTGCGGCCCCCAGGTGCCCGCCTCGTAGTTCGGGAACTGCACGTCCTGCTTCGTCTGCGCCCAGCGCTCGAGGATCGGCATGACGATTTCCCAGCCGCGCTCGGTCATGTCACGGCGCGCGTACAGCGTGGAGTCGCCGAGGATGCAGTCGAGGAGCAGGCGCTCGTACGCTTCCGCGAGCTGCACGCCGAACGACGAGCCGTAGCGGAAGTCCATGTTGACGTCGCGAATGTGCGTGACCTGGCCGGGAACCTTGGCTGCGAAGCGCAGCGTGATGCCTTCGTCGGGCTGGATGCGGATCACGAGCTGGTTGGGTGCGACCTCGCCCATCACCGTCGCGCCGAACAATTGATAGGGTGCCGCGCGAAACTGGATGGCGATCTCGGTCACGCGCTTGGGCATCCGCTTGCCGGAGCGCAGGTAGAACGGGACGCCGGCCCAGCGCCAGTTGTCGAAGTACATCGTGAGGAGTGCGAAGGTTTCGGTGGTCGAGTCGCGCGCCACACCGTCCTCTTCCCGGTACCCGGGCACCGGCTTGCCCAAGATCGAGCCGGAACCGTATTGCCCGCGCACGCACTCGGCGTCCACGCGCGCGACAGTGAACGGCCGCGCCGACTCCATCACCTTGATCTTCTCGTCGCGCACCGACTCGGAGTCGAGGTGCGCCGGCGGCTCCATCGCCACCAGCGACACGACCTGGAACACGTGGTTCTGGATCATGTCGCGCATGACACCGGCCGTCTCGTAGTAGCCGCCGCGCCCTTCCACACCCACGCTTTCCGCGTTGGTCACGCGCACGTGATCGATGTACTGCCGGTTCCACAAGGGCTCGAAGATGCCGTTGGCGAAGCGCAGGGCGAGGAGGTTCTGCACCGTCTCCTTGCCGAGGTAGTGGTCGATGCGGTAGATCTGCGACTCGTCGAGCCACTCGTGGATGTCGACGTTGAGCCTTTGTGCGCTCGCGAGGTCGGAGCCGAAGGGCTTTTCGATGATCACCCGCACCCAGCTTCCGGCCTTGGGCCGGGTGAGGCCGGCGCGGCCGAGTTGGGCTACCGCTTCCGCGTAGAAGCGCGGGGCTACGGACAGGTAGAACAAGCGGTTGCCCGCGGTGCCGCGTTCGCGGTCGATGCGGTCGAGGAGGTCGGAGAGCTTCCGGTAATCGCCCGCGTTGCCGATGTCGGAGGGCAGGTAGTACAGGCCCTGCGCGAACGAGCGCCACACGTCTGCGTCGACGCGCCTGTCCTCGGAGAACTCCGCGACCGCCTGCTTCATCCTGTCGCGAAACGCCTCGTCGGCCATCGGCGTGCGCGCCTGGCCCACGATGGCGAACTCGGCGGGGACGAGTTGCTGCTGCACGAGACGGTACAGGGCGGGCACGAGCTTGCGCTTGGTGAGATCGCCCGAGGCGCCGAAGATGACGACGGTACACGGGCCCGCCGTGCGGATCGCGCGCACGCCCTCGCGCAGCGGGTTGTCGGTCGCGTGATTCAGGTGGATTCTCCCCGTGGTTTACGACGAAAGCCGCACGCGTTGCAGCAGCTGCGGCCAGCGTTGCGTCCAGCAGCAGCGGTGGTCGAAGTCGTCGACGACGACCACTTGCGCATCCCGATGCTGCCGCCCGAACGAGGCGGCGATCGCGGGTGGCACGTTGGTATCGCGCCCACCGACGAAGTTGACCTGCACGACACTCGCCGGCAGCGGCGGCAGCCGCGCGGGATTGAGCGACCCCGCGAGCGGGGTGTAGCCGTGCAGCGCCGCCCAGCGCTCGATATCCAGGTTGGCGGCGATGGTGACGACCGCGACCGTTTGCGCAATGTCGCGGGCCATGAGCCACGCCAGCGTCCCGCCGCCGCTGTAGCCGACGAGCACGACGCGGCGGTAGCCGTTCGCGGCGACGAGCCCGCGCAGCGCGGCGCTCATGCTCGCCACCACCTCCGGCGCGTAGCGGCGGTGCGTCCACAGGAGCGCATGGCAGCCCGGGTCGTCGCGGTGCTCGAAGTAGCAAGGGCGACCCAGGAGCACGCGCGGCCCCGCGTCGCGCGCCATGAGCTCCAGCGCAAGCGGCGTGCGCGGCGTGGGATCGGCCGCGACCACGCGCTCGTCGATCCACGGCGTGCCGTCGTGCTCGATGTATACGTGCAGCGTGTCGCCGCGCGCGAGATCCGCGACGTAGGCGCGATGCCGGTAGCCGTCGCCGCGCAGCTCGACCGTCGCGAACCCCGCGTCCGCGGCGCGGCGGTCGAAGCGCTCGGACGGGGTCGCGCACGCAGCCAAGGCGGCGGCAAGGGCGCAAGCGGCGATCGGGTGGCGGAGCATCGAGCTTCGGTCGGGTCGCGGGCAAACGCGCATGCACGCCGCGCGCGGTGGCAGTTTGTCCCTTGCCCGGCGGTTTGGCAACAGGGAGGAAATAGGGTCAGACCCTACTTCCAGGTCATCCCCGCTGGCCCCGGATCGCCGCGCACACCTGCGCGAAGCGGCCATCCGCTGCCCAACCCTCGAGTGGGATGCCGACCTTGCGCCGCCAGTTGGGGTACTGGTGATCGAGCGTGGCGGGCAGGTTTACCTGCTCCGCCTGGCCGAAGACGTCCTCGAGTTGCACCGTCATGAGCGCGCACGGCACGCGCGCGACGTAATCGTGGATCGCCGCGGTGTGCCCGGCGTCGAGCGGCCCCGCAAGCGGCGGCGGATCGAGCCCCGCGCCTGCCAGCGCATCGCGCAGGCGCGGGCGGTCGGCGTTGCGATCGGCGTACATGCGCTCGCGCATCGCCGGCGTGGGAAAAAGATCGAGGGCGTCGCGCGCGGCGAGGTCGGCGCCCTGCCAGAAGCCTGCGAGCGTCGGGAGGTCGTGCGTGCTGATCGAGACCAGCGCCTGCGCGGGGTAGGCTTGCGGCGGCAGGAAGGCGCCTTGCGCGTCACGCTCGAAGTACAGCACGCGGTACGAATACACGCCCGCGTCCGCGAGCTTCTGGCGCAGGTCGCCGGCGACCGTGCCCAGATCCTCGCCCACGACCAGGCAGCCGCGGCGCGCGCTTTCGCGTGCGAGAAGCGCGAGCATTTGCGGCAACGGGTAGCGCACGTAGGCGCCGTCGGCCGGCGCCATGCCCTGCGGGATCCAGAACAGCCGCGACAAGCCCATGACGTGGTCGATGCGCAGCGCGCCCGCGTGGCGCATGTTGGCATGGAGCAGCGCGACCCAGGCGTCGAAGGAAGCCGCGGCGAGCCGCTGCGGGATCCACGGCGGCAGGCCCCAGTCCTGTCCCTTCTGGTTGAACTCGTCGGGCGGTGCGCCGACATGGACGTTGCGCGCGAACAGCGCCCGGTCCCGCCATACTTCCGCGCCGCCGGGGTTGGCGCCGACAGCGATATCGCGGTACACGCCGATGCGCATGCCGGCGTCGCGCGCCGCGCGTGCGGCGTGCGCGAGCTGCTCGTCCGCCTGCCACTGCAGGTACAGGTAGAAGTCGATGTCGTCCACGTGCGCGGCCGCGAACGCGCGCACGTCGGGCGACTCGCGATCGTGGTACGCCGCCGGCCACGCCGGCCAGCCCCACGCCAGCGGATCCTGCGCCGCGAAGTGCGCCTGCAGCGCGTCGAACAGGGCGGCGTCGTGGATGTGCGGCGTGACGAACGCGCGGAACGCCTGCGCGCGGGCGCTGCCGCGCGCGAGGTGCCGGCGCCGGAAGGAGTCGAACAGCAGTCCGAGCACCGGCCGCTTCTGCGCCGCGACACCCGCATAGTCGACGAGCTCCACCGCGCGCAGTTCGGCCAAGCGCCGCTGGAACGGCTGCGATGCCACGCGTGCGCGCGCGCGTGTGCACTCCGCGTAGTCGGGGATCGCCTCGACGTCGAGGTACCAGGGATTGAGAGCGAGCCGGCTCGACGGACTGTAAGGGCTCGGCTGCGCGGGGCGGTCGAGAAACAGCTCGTGCAGCGGGTTCACGCCCACGAAGCTCGCGCCTTCCGCGGCGGCGGTGCGGGCGAGGCTCGCGAGGTCGGTGAAGTCGCCCATGCCCCAGTTGCGATGCGAGCGCAGCGCGTAGAGCTGCACGGCCGGGCCGAACACGCGCAGCCCTTCCTCGAGCATCGCGCAGCGCGCGGGCCCGGCGGCCGCGCCGGCATCCTCGCCGCCGATCGCGGCGAGGAGCGCGCGCAGCGCGGCGTCCGGCGCGCGATGCTCGTTGCCCCAGATATCGCGATAGCTCACGCAGATTCCGTGTGCTTCGCAAAGGCGGTCGAGCTCGCCGGTCATGATCCTGCGCGCGCGCGGCCGCTGCGGTTGTGGCGATCCATCAGATGCGCGGCCGGCACAGCAGCACCAGCGAGCGCCCCTTGAGCGGATACGCCGCCCCGGCGGCAAACACCGGCTGCCGCGGCAGGCCGTCCTCGCTGTCGGTGTCGATGCGCACGTGCCACGGCCGGCCGCCGCCGTTGGGCAGCTGGAACGAGGCCTCCTCGCTGCCGGCGTTGAGCAGCATGAGGAGGTCGTCGTCCTCCACCGGCACGCCGTGCTCGTCGCGCTCGCTCAAGCCCCGGCCCGAAAGATGCGCGCCGAGGCAGCGCGCGAAGTCCGCGCCCCATTCCTCGTCGCTCATCTCGCGCCCGGCCGGATGCAGCCAGACGATGTCCTTGTCGCCTTCCTCGTGGACCGCGCGGCCGCGGAAGAAGGTGAGCCGGCGGAAGAGGGGATGGCGGTTGCGCAGCGCGATCACCCGTCGCGTGAACGCGAGAATGGATTTCGCCTCGTCGTCCAAGGTCCAGTTCACCCACGCGACCTCGTTGTCCTGGCAATAGGCGTTGTTGTTGCCGCCCTGCGTGCGCCCGATCTCGTCGCCGTGCAGGAGCATCGGCACGCCCTGGGAGAAGAAGAGGGTGGCCAGGAAGTTGCGCATCTGGCGCCGGCGCAGCGCGCGGATCGAAGGGTCGTCGGTGGGTCCTTCGGCGCCGCAGTTCCAGCTGCGGTTGTGCGACTCGCCGTCGCGGTTGCCGGCGCCGTTCGCCTCGTTGTGCTTTTCGTTGTAGCTCACGAGGTCGCGCAGCGTGAAGCCGTCGTGCGCGGTGACGAAGTTGATCGACGCGGTCGGCCCGCGCCCGCCGGGCGCGAAGATGTCGCTCGACCCCGAGAGCCGGCTCGCGAGCTCGTCCACGACCTCGTCGTCGCCCTTCCAGTACGAGCGCAGGTCGTCGCGGTAGCGGCCGTTCCAGTCCGACCACCCGGGCGGGAAGCCGCCGACCTGGTAGCCGCCTTCGCCCACGTCCCAGGGCTCGGCGATGAGCTTGACCTGCGACAGCACGGGGTCCTGGCGCGCGATGTCCAGGAACGCGCCGTGCGGGTCGAATGCATGCTGCTCGCGGGCGAGTGTGACCGCCAAGTCGAAGCGGAAACCGTCGACGTGCATCTCGCTTACCCAGTAGCGCAGGCTGTCGAAGACGAGGCGCAGCGCGATCGGGTGCAAGGTGGACAGCGAGTTGCCGCATCCCGTGTAGTCGCGGTAGTACCGCGGGTTGTCCTCGAGGCGGTAGTACACCGTGTTGTCGATGCCGCGAAAGGACAACGTGGGCCCCAGGTGGTTGCCTTCCGCCGTGTGGTTGTAAACCACGTCGAGCAGCACCTCGAGGCCCGCCTCGTGCAGGCGCTTGACCATGGTCTTGAACTCGCGGAGCTCGCCGCTCGCCGAGTAGCGCGGGTCGGGCGCGAAAAAGCCGATGGTGTTGTAGCCCCAGTAGTTGCGCAGGCCCCGCTCCACCAGGTGCTTCTCGTCGACCGCCGTGTGCACGGGCAGGAGCTGCACGGCGGTGACGCCAAGCCGTCGGAAGTGATCGAGCATCGGCGCGCTGGCGAGCCCTTCGTAGGTTCCGCGCAACTGCGGCGGCACGTCCGGATGCAGTTGCGTGAGTCCCTTGACGTGCGCCTCGTAGATCACGGTGTCCTTCCACGAGTTGCGCGGCGGGCGGTCGTCGCCCCAGGTGAACGCGGGATCGACGACGCGCGCCTTGAGCGCGCCGCTCGCGTTGTCGCGGGTGTCCATCTGGAGGTCTTCGCGCCGGCCGCCGACGCGGTAGCCGAATTGCGCGTCCGACCACTTGAGCGGGCCTTCGATCAGGCGCGCGTACGGGTCGAGCAGCAGCTTGCACGCGTTGAAGCGGTGGCCGCGCTCGGGGTCGTACGGGCCGTGCACGCGATACCCATAGAGCTGCCCGGGCCGCGCCTCGGGCAAGTAGCAGTGCCACACGAAATCGGTGCGGTAAGGCACCTCGATGCGCTCGACCTCGCGCCGGCCCTTGGGGTCGAACAGGCACAGCGCTACGCGCTCCGCATGCTCGGAGTACAGCGCGAAGTTGACGCCGGAGCCGTCCCAGGTTGCGCCGAGCGGCGCCGGCGACCCGCGCCAGACCGTGTACCCGCCGTTCATGCAGCGGGAACGAGCTCGAGCACGGCCGCCAGCGGGATGCCGACCCAGTCGGCGCGATGCGCAAGCTCGTAGCGCAGCTCGTCGAGCGCCTTCTCCAGCAGGAACGCCTCCAGGAGCGCCGCGGCGATCGCGGGTTCCGCGGGATACGACGATACCGCTGCCGTGGCCGCGCGATAGCCGGTGAGAAATGCCTGCGTGGTGTCCTTGCGCCAGCGCTCGAGCGCCGCGCGCACGCGGTCGTGGTCGGCGGGCGTGCTCGCACGGCCGTGCCGGGCGGCGACCGCCGCCGCGTAGCCGAACGAGCGCAACATGCTTGCCACGTCGCGCAGCGGCGAATGCTTGGCGCGCCGCGCTTCCATCGGCCGCGACGGGTCGCCCTCGAAGTCGATGATCACGAAATCGTGCTTGCTGATGAGCACCTGTCCCAGGTGATAGTGGCCATGGTAACGGGTCTTGCGCGCGGCCACCGCTTGCGGCACCAGCCCCCCGATGTACGCGCGCAGCGCGTCCGCGCGTGCAAGGAGCCGTCCGGCGTCGGCGCGCGCGTCATCGGTCAGGCTCGCCAGGCGCGCCGGCAGCGTCGCGAGCGCGGCGGCCGCCTCGTCGGCGAGCTTGTCGCGCAACGCCGCCAGGTCCGCGGCCGTGAACGGCTCGGGGTCGAACGCGGGGTCACCGCTCGTGTGCGCGAGCGCCGCATGCAACTCGCCTGTACGCTTGCCGAGCGTTTCCATCAGCGAATCGAACGCGCCTTGCAGCGACGTGTCGGCGGTGACCGGCCGTTGCGGCGCTTCCCCGCCTTGCGCGAGCGCGTCGTCGATGAGCCGCCGCAAGTGCGCCAGCGTGTAGTCCCAGCCGCTGCCCTCGTTGGAAACGTAGGCGTGCAGCACCGCGACCGCGATCGCCTCGCCTTTGGCGTTCACGTACTCGGCGCTGCCGCACAGGCCGGCGATGTTTGCGAACGGGGACACCTCGGTCAGGAAGCGCCCCATCTCGATCTCGGGATTGGTGCCGCGGCGCAGGCGGCGGAACCCCTTCAGCACGACTCGCTCGCCGAGAATCACGAGCGTGTTGGTCTGCTCGTGCGCGGGATGCTTCACCGGCAGCGACGGGTCCCAGCCGACTGCCGCCAGCCTGTGTGTGGCGCTGAACCGCATCGTGCCTCCGGGCATCTCGATGACGGCATTGCGCGCGATGGCGTCGACCACCGCGCGCGGAAACGCATCGTCCCAGAACGCGTCGTAGACGATCCCGATGCGGGCGCGCTGGCGGACCCGCGCGATCGTGCAGTGCAAAAGCTCCTGTAGCCGTGCCCCGTCGCCTTCCTCCCAAGCGAGCGCGAGCGGCAGGGCGTAGACCTCGCCGCTGCCGTCGTCGAGCTCGACCTGCGCCATCGCAATGAGCCAGTTGCCGGAGGGTGTCGCCCATTCCGACTGCTCGGACAGGCGCGCGCGCACCACGGTCCGGCCCTTGGCGTCGAACCAATGTTGCTGCGGCAGCAGTTGCGGCAGCACCTCTTGCTCGAGCTGCTCGCGCACCCGCCGCGCCAGCAGCGCGCGCAGGTCCGATTTCGCGGGATCGCGGCGCGTGAGCGCCGCCATCAAGCCTTCCGGGATCACCAGCACCGGGAACTCGTAGGGCACGGGCCGCTCGACGTGCCAGCGCGGCGAATCCGCTTGCGTCGATAACGAGAACCAGTAGAAGCCCCACGCCGGCAGCGTGAGGAAGTACGGCAGGTCGCCGATGGGCGGGAACGGGGTGTTGCCGAGGAGCTCGACCGGGATTCGCCCCTTGAGCTCCCCAAGGGCCAGCTCGACCGGCTGGCTCGAGCGTGCGAGGTTGGCCACGCACAGCAGCACTTCGTCGCCGTACGTGCGCAGGTACGCGAGCACCTTGCGGTTGCCGGGCCGCAGGAAGCGCACGCTGCCGCGCGAGAACGCGGCGTGCGCCTTGCGCGCGGCGACCAGGCGGCGCGTCCAATTCAAAAGCGACGCGGGACTGCGTGTCTGCGCCTCGACGTTGACCGCCGGGTAGCCGTACACCGGGTCCATCACCGGCGGCAGATACAGCCGCTGCGGGTCGGCGCGCGAGAAGCCGCCGTTGCGGTCCGGGCTCCATTGCATCGGCGTGCGCACGCCGTTGCGGTCGCCCAGGAAGATGTTGTCGCCCATGCCGATCTCGTCGCCGTAGTACATCACCGGCGAGCCGATCATCGACAGCAGCAGGCTGGTCAGCAGCTCGATCTTGCGCCGGTTGTTGTCCAGCAACGGGGCGAGGCGCCGGCGGATGCCGAGATTGATGCGCATCTGGCGGTCCGCGGCGTACGTGCGGTACAGGTAATCGCGCTCGCGCTCGGTGACCATCTCGAGCGTGAGCTCGTCGTGGTTGCGCAGGAAGATCGCCCATTGGCAGTTGGCCGGGATCTCCGGCGTCTGACCCATGATGTCGGTGATGGCGTGGCGGTCCTCCTCGGCGAGCGCCATGTAGATGCGCGGCATCAGCGGGAAGTGGAACGCCATGTGGCACTCGTCGCCGTCGCCGAAATAGGGCCGCACGTCCTCGGGCCACTGGTTGACCTCGGCCAGGAAGAAGCGATTGCTGTAATTGCGGTCGAGCTCGGCGCGCATGTGCTTGAGCACCGCGTGCGTCTCCGGCAGGTTCTCGTTGATGGTGCCGTCGCGCTCGCACAGGTAGGGAATGGCGTCCAGCCGCATGCCGTCGACACCCATGTCGAACCAGTAGCGCATCGCGCGCGCCACCGCGCGCATCACGTTGGGATTGGCGAAGTTGAGATCCGGCTGGTGCGAGAAGAAGCGGTGCCAGTAGTACTGCTTGGCCACCGGGTCCCACGTCCAGTTCGACTTCTCGGTGTCGGTGAAGATGATGCGCGTCTCGGGCCAGCGGGTGTCGGTGTCGCTCCAGACGTAGTAGTTGCGCTTGCTCGACCCGGGCGGCGCGCGCCGCGCGGCCTGGAACCACGGGTGCTGGTCGGAGGTATGGTTGATCACGAGCTCGGTGATCACCTTGAGGTCGTGGCGGTGCGCCTCGCGCAGGAAGTGGCGGAAGTCGGCCAGCGTGCCGTAGTGCGGATGCACGCCGTGATAGTCGGCGATGTCGTAGCCGTCGTCGCGCAGCGGGGATGGATAGAACGGCAGCAGCCAGACGGTGTTGACGCCGAGATCGCGGATGTACGGCAGGCTCTCGGTGAGCCCCGGGAAGTCGCCGATGCCGTCGCCGTTGCTGTCGCGGAACGCCTTGACGTGGACCTGGTAGATGACCGCGTCCTTGTACCAGAGCGGGTCGGCACCAATGTGTCCCCCCCCGAGGGTCGCTTCGCGCCCTTCCCCCCCAGGGGGGCGAGTGCCTTGGGGCGGCCCTGCGGCACTCATTCCCCCCCCG
>JADLEZ010000453.1 GCA_020845855.1 Burkholderiales bacterium | reverse complement strand
GGGCTATCCATCAGCGGGCCGGTCGAGCAGTTCCGCCAGCGCCTGCCGTCGTCGATGCCGGACGAGGTCGTGGGCGAGTATCCGGTCATCGTGCTCGCGGTGAAGGCACAGGCCACACAAGCGGCGCTCGCGATGCTCGCCCCGCATCTTTCGCCCGCGGGCTACGTCCTGTCCGCACAGAACGGTCTGAACGAGATCGACATCGCGCGCGCTGTCGGCCGCGAGCGCTGCATGGGCTGCTTCGTGAATTTCGGCGCGGACTGGCTCGGCCCGGGCGAGGTCCTCTTCGGCAACCGGGGCTCGGTGGTGGTCGGCGAGGTCGACGGGTCGCTGCGCGAGCGCACGCGGCAGATGCATCGCGACCTCGCGCGGTTCGAGCCGGACGCGGTGCTGACCGACAACATCTGGGGCTACCTGTGGGGCAAGCTCGCCTACGGCGCGATGCTGTTCGCCACGGCGCTGACGCACGACTCGATGAGCGAGAACTTCGCCGATCCGCGGCGCTTCGTCGTGTTCGACCGCCTGGCCCGGGAAGTGCTCGCCGTCGCGTCGGCGCACGGGGTCGTTGCGGTCGGCTTCAACGGGTTCGATCCTGCCTGCTTCGCGCCCGGTGCCGATGAAGCCGGCGCGCGCGCGTCGATCGCGGCGCTCGCGGAGTTCAATCGCCACACCGCCAAGACGCACTCCGGCATCTACCGCGACCTTGCCGTGCGCAAGCGCAAGACCGAGGTCGATCCGCAGATCGGGAAGATCGTGGAACTGGGGCGCGAGGCTGGTGTTTCGACCCCCCTCACCGCCCGCCTGGTCGAACTCGTCCACGACGTCGAGGAAGGACGCCGGGGCCTGTCGTACGCCACTTTCCAGGCGCTGATCGCTTGTGGCGAGGCGGCATGAACTTCGAATACGAAGGCAGGACCGCCATCGTCACCGGCGCCGCCCATGGCTTCGGACGCGCCATCGGCGTGGCGCTCGCGCAGCGCGGCGCGCAGATCTTCGCGATCGACATCCTGGATGGATCACCGGGCAAACGGCCGCCATCGATGGTGGCAAGTAGCGCGGTATGCTTGGAGAGCTGTAACTGACCGCGGGTCATTGCGGGGCGCGAGGCGGTCCGGCTACAATCGCCGTCCCGCTTCCCGCTTCCTCGCGCTCCCTTGCCCGACACCCGATCGCCGCGGTCCCCGGCCGCGACCGCCGTCCGATGAACGCCATCGAAATGACCGACGTGACGTTCGGCTACGACCGCCGGCGGCCTATCCTGCGCGGGATCGACCTGACCATCCCGCGCGGCAAGGTGGTGGCGATCATGGGCGGCTCGGGCTGCGGCAAGACGACCATCCTGCGCCTGATCGGCGGCCAGCTGCGCGCGCAGAAGGGCGCCGTGCGCGTCGCCGGCCAATCGGTGCGCGACCTCTCGCGCGACGAGCTCTTCGCGCTGCGCCGCCGGATCGGCATGCTGTTCCAGTTCGGCGCGCTGTTCACCGACATGACGGTGTTCGAGAACATCGCGTTCCCGATGCGCGAGCACACCGACCTCGACGAGCCGCTGATCCGCGACTTGGTGCTCATGAAGCTGCACGCCGTGGGCTTGCGCGGCGCCGCCCACCTGTTTCCGGCGGAGCTGTCCGGCGGCATGGCGCGGCGCGTGGCGCTCGCGCGCGCGGTCGCGCTCGACCCCATGCTCGTCATGTACGACGAGCCGTTCGCCGGCCTCGACCCCATCTCGCTCGGTGTGGTCGGCCAGCTCATCCGCAGGTTGAACGACGCGCTCGGCGCCACCTCGGTCGTCGTCACGCACGACGTGTACGAGTCGCTCAAGATCGTCGATTACCTGTACTTCGTTTCCGAGGGCCGGATCATCGCGCAGGGCACACCGGAGGAGGTGCGCAGCTCGGCCGACCCGTTCGTGCGCCAGTTCGTCGACGGCGAGCCCGACGGGCCGGTGCCGTTCCACTACCCGGCCAAGCCGTACGTCGAGGAGCTGTCGCGTGTCGCATAGCATGGCGCGGGGCGTCCGGCGGATCGGCGCGACCACGATCCGCGTCATTTCGCGCACCGGCTACATGGCGCGTTTCTTCGTCATGGTGCTGATGCACTCCTGGACCGCGCTGCGCCGCATGCAGCTCACCGCGCGCGAGATCTACTTCTCGGGCGTGCTGTCGCTGGTGGTGATCATGGTGTCGGGCCTGTTCGTCGGCATGGTGCTGGGCCTGCAGGGCTACGACGCGCTCAACAAGTACGGCGCCGGCGACTCGCTCGGCATCTTCGTCGGGTTGTCGCTGGTGCGGGAACTGGGACCGGTGGTCGCCGGTCTCCTGTTCGCGAGCCGCGCCGGCAGCGCGGTGACCGCCGAGATCGGCCTCATGAAGACGACCGAGCAACTGTCAGCGATGGAGATGATGGCGGTGGACCCCGTCGCGCGCATCGTGGCGCCGCGCTTCTGGGGCGGCGTGATTTCGATGCCGCTCCTCGCGGCGCTGTTCTCGGTCATGGGTGTGTTCGGCGCGTATCTGGTCGGCGTGCGCCTGATCGGTGTTGACAACGGCACGTTCTGGGGCAACATGCAGGCCGGCATCGACTTCTGGCCCGACGTGACCAACGGCATCATCAAGAGCGCGGTGTTCGGGGTCGCGGTGATGCTGATCGCCGTGTTCGAGGGCTTCGACGCCAGTCCGACGGCGGTCGGCGTGTCCGCCGCGACCACGCGCACCGTGGTCGGCGGCTCGCTCGCGATCCTCGCCCTCGACTTCGTGCTCACCGTCTTCATGTTCCGCGGCCTCGGCAACGTATAGCGAACAACACCATGAACCGCGCAACCATCGACCTGTGGGTCGGCATCTTCGTGACGATCGGCTTCGGCGCCATCGTGTTCCTGGCGCTCAAGGTGGGCAATCTCGCCACACTGGAGACCAAGCCGAGCTACCACATCGACGCCGACTTCGACAACATCGGCGGGCTCAAGCTGCGCGCGCCGGTGAAGGCGGCGGGCGTGATCGTCGGCCGCGTCGAATCGATCAGGCTCGACCCCAAGACCTACCAGGCGGTGGTCGGCCTGCGCATGGACAACGGATACCAGTTCTCGAAGGACACCATCGCCTCGATCCTCACCTCGGGCCTTTTGGGCGAGGTGTACATCGGCCTCGAGTCGGGGGGCGACCCGCAGATGCTCGCCGACGGCGGGCGCATCAAGATCACGCAGTCGGCGATCGTGCTCGAGAAGCTCATCGGCCAGTTCCTGTTCGACAAGGCGTCCAGCGGAGCTCCAGCTAAATGAACCAGCGACCGATCGTTGCCGCGCTCGCGTGCGCGGCGCTTCTGGCGGGATGCGCCACCGCGCCGGGCAAGGTCAACGACCCGTTCGAGGCGTCCAACCGCGCGATGTTCGCCATCAACGAGCCGCTGGTCGAGTACTTCGTCAAGCCGGTCGCGCAGGCGTACACCGACATCGTGCCGGACTTCATGCGCACCGCCGTCACCAACTACGTCAACAACATCGACGACCTCTTCTCCATCGTCAATGACGCCCTGCAGGGCAAGTGGGAGAAGATGGGCAACGACATGGCGCGGGTGATGATCAACACCGGCTTCGGGCTCGCCGGGCTCATCGACATCGCCTCCGACGCCGGCATCCCGCGCGGCATGGAGGACTTCGGACAGACGTTCGGCTACTGGGGCATCCCGCAGGGGCCGTTCCTGTTCATTCCGCTGTGGGGGCCGACCACGGTCCGCGACGGCACCGGCTCGATCCTGCGCCTCGTGTGGTCGCCGACCAACGAAATTCCGAGCGTGCCGGCGCGCAACGTGATGTACGGCTTCGTGACGGTGAACGAGGCGCCGGGCGCCGTCGAGGCGCTGAAGCTCGTCGACCAGGCCGCGCTCGACCGGTACAACTTCGTCCGGCGCGCCTACCTGCAGCGCCGGGAATACCTGGTCCACGACGGCAATCCGCCGCGAGCGAAGGACGACGACGAGTGAAAGGCATGGCGATGACGCTGTTCCGCGCGGTTGCCGCGTGTTGCATGTTCGCGGCCGCCGCCGCGGCCGCCCAGGAAGCCCCCGACGCGCTGGTCCGGCGCGTGGCCGAGGATACGCTGGCGCTGATCAAGTCAGACCCCAAGGTGCAGGCCGGCGACCAGGCGCGCATACGCGAAGTGGTCGAGACCAAGCTCCTGCCGTACTTCGACTTCGAGCGCATCACCGCGCTCGCGATGGGCCGCAACTGGCGCTCGGCCTCGCCCGAGCAGCAGAAGCAGCTCGTCGAGCAGTTCCGCACGCTCCTGATCCGCACGTACTCGGGCGCACTGACGCAGTACAAGGACCAGAAGATGGAATTCAAGCCGCTGCGCGCGGAGGACAACGCAACCGACGTGACGGTGAGGACCGAGGTCGTGCGCTCGGGCCAGTCGCCGGTGCCGATCGACTACGGCATGACCAGGACGCCGCAGGGCTGGAAGGTCTACGACGTGATCGTAGCCGGCGTGTCGCTCGTCACCAACTACCGTGACGAGTTCAACGAGCAGATCAAAAAGGGCGGCATCGACGGGCTGATCAAGACGCTGCAGGCCAAGAACTCCGGAGGCAAGTGACGGCGTGGATCGCGACGAGACCCCCGGCGCGTTCGCCGCCGATGGCGAGCGCTGGACCTTCCGCGGCGTGCTGACCTTCGACGGCGCGATGGCGGTGCTCGACGCCGCGGCGTCGCTGCCGCTGCCGCGGTCGGGCGTGGTCGACCTGTCGGGGCTCGCGCACGCGGACTCGGCGGCGCTCGCGGTCCTGCTCGCGCTGCGCCGGCGGGCGAGTGCCGAGCGCAACGCTGCCCTGCGCTTCGTCGGGGTGCCGCCGATGCTCGATTCGCTCGCGCGGGTGTACGGCATCGAGGCCTTGATAGTCGCCTGATTCGTGGTCACGCACGCGGTCGAGGTGAAGGACGTCGCGCGGCGGTTCGGCGCGGTGCAGGCGCTCGCCGGCGTCGACCTCACGGTCGAGCGCGGCGAGTTCTTCGGCCTCCTCGGCCCCAACGGCGCCGGCAAGACCACGCTGATCTCCATCATCGCGGGACTGACGCGCGCGGACCGGGGCCGCGTGCGGGTGCTCGGCCACGACGTGGTCGCCGCGTTTCGCGACGCGCGGCGCAGCCTGGGCGTGGTGCCGCAGGAGCTCGTGTTCGACCCGTTCTTCACGGTGCGCGAGACGCTCGAGTTCCAGGCCGGGTACTTCGGGCTGCGCGACCAGTCGGCGTGGATCGACGAGATCCTGCGCCACCTCGACCTCACGGCCAAGGCCAACGCCAACATGCGCTCGCTGTCGGGGGGCATGAAGCGCCGCGTGCTGGTGGGGCAGGCGCTGGTGCACAAGCCGCCGGTGATCGTGCTCGACGAGCCCACCGCCGGCGTGGATGTCGAGCTGCGCCAGAGCCTGTGGCAGTTCGTCCGCAAGTTGAACCGCGACGGCCACACCATCATCCTCACCACGCACTACCTCGAGGAAGCCGAGACGCTGTGCGGCCGCATCGCGATGCTCAAGGCGGGCCGCGTGGTCGCGCTCGACTCCACGCACAACCTCCTGGCGCGGGCGGGAGGCATCACGGTGCGCGTGGTGGCGGCGCGGCTGCCCGCGGCGTGGCCGCAGCGGGCCGCGCGCGAGGAGGACGGCGGGTTCCGCGTCGGCCTCGGGTCCTACGCCGAGCTGGAAGGGCTCCTGGCGGCGTTTCGCGGCGAGGGCATCGCGATAAACGAGCTCGCGGTGGAGGAGACCGACCTCGAGCAGGTGTTCCTGAACATCATGAAAGGGGACTCGCCGTGATCGCGAGCGCGGCCGGCCGTGGCTGGGTAGTACTCTTCTACAAGGAGCTCCTGCGCTTCTGGAAGGTCGCGTTCCAGACCATCGCCGCGCCGATCCTCACCTCGCTCCTGTACCTGCTCATCTTCTCGCACGTGCTCGAAGGGCGCGTGTCGGTGTTCGACGGCAAGGTCGGCTACACAGCGTTCCTGGTTCCGGGCCTGGTCATGATGTCGGTGCTGCAGAACGCGTTCGCCAACTCGTCGTCATCGCTCATCCAGTCCAAGATCACCGGCAACCTGATCTTCGTGCTGCTGCCGCCGTTGTCGGCGCTCGACCTCTTCCTCGCCTACGTGCTGGGCGCGATGGTGCGCGGCATCGCGGTGGGTGCGGGGGTGTTCGCGGTCACGCTCGCCTTCGTGCCCTCGCTGTTGTCCATGCCGCACCCGTTCTGGGCGCTCGCGTTCGCGCTCCTCGGCAGCGTGATCCTTGCCATGCTGGGACTCCTGGCCGGCATCTGGGCCGAGAAGTTCGACCAGCTCGCCGCGTTCCAGAACTTCCTCATCGTGCCGCTCACGTTCCTGTCCGGGGTGTTCTACTCGATCCACTCGCTGCCCCCCTTCTGGCAAGGCCTGTCGCGCTTCAACCCCTTCTTTTATATGATCGATGGTTTCCGCTACGGCTTTTTCGGCGTGTCGGACGTGGTGCCGGGCGCGAGCTTGAGCATTGTCGCCGTCGCCGCGGCCGCGCTGGCTGCGCTGACGCTCTCGTTGCTGGCGCGCGGCTGGAAACTCAGAAACTAGGAAAGGTGCAACCGTCGACATGGTTACTCCCGAATCCATCCGCTCTTCGCTCGCGAGCGGGCTGCCCTGCGAGCACGTGGAGGTGCGCGGCGACGGCACGCACTTCGAGGCGCTCATCGTGTCGACGGCGTTCGCCGGCCTGTCGCGCGTGCGGCAGCACCAACTCGTGTACGCGGCACTCGGCGAGCGCATGCGCGAGGAGATCCACGCGCTGTCGATGCACACGCTCACTCCCGAGCAGTGGGCGGAGCGCGGGGGTGGATAAGCTCGCCATCGACGGCGGCACGCCGCTGCGCGGCGAGATCCGCGCCTCGGGCGCCAAGAACGCGGCGCTGCCGCTCCTGTGCGCGTCGCTGCTGTCGCCCGAGCCCCTGCGGCTCGCCAACGTGCCGCGGCTGAACGACGTGCATACCATGCAGTCGCTGCTGTCGCAGATGGGCGTGGCGCTGGACACGTCGAAGCCCGGCGAGGTCACGCTCAGCGCCGAGCGCATCGACTGGCCGCTTGCCCCGTACGAGCTCGTCAAGACGATGCGCGCGTCGATCCTGGCGCTCGGCCCCCTGCTCGCGCGCTGCGGCGAGGCGCGCGTCTCCCTGCCCGGGGGCTGCGCCATCGGCCTGCGACCGGTCGACCAGCACGTCAAGGGCCTGGAGGCGATGGGCGCCGCAATCGACCTCACCCACGGCTACATCCATGCGCGCGGGAAGCTTACGGGCGCCAAGGTCGTGTTCGACATGGTGACCGTGACCGGAACCGAGAACCTCATGATGGCCGCCACGCTCGCCGAGGGCACGACGGTGCTCGAGAACGCGGCGCGCGAGCCCGAGGTCGCCGATCTCGCGCGCTGCCTTGCCGCCATGGGCGCCCGCATCACGGGTGCCGGCAGCGACCGTATCGTGATCGAGGGCGTTACGCGGCTGCACGGGGCGTCCCACGCGATCATGCCGGACCGCATCGAAACGGGAACGTACCTGGCGGCGGTGGCCGCCGCGGGCGGCAGCGCCGCGGTGGTCGGGGCCGATCCCGATTCGCTGGACGCGGTGCTTCTGAAGCTGTGCGAGGCCGGCGCCGCGATCGCCGTGGACGGCGACGTCATCCGCATCGAGCGCACCGGCCCGCTCGCCGCCGTGAACGTGCGCACCGCGCCGCATCCTGGCTTTCCCACCGACATGCAGGCGCAGTTCATGGCGCTCGCGGCGCGCGCCGAGGGCACCGCGGTGATCACCGAGACCATTTTCGAGAACCGCATGATGCACGTGCAAGAGCTTCAGCGTCTCGGAGCGGACATCGAGGTCGAGGGCAGCTCGGCGGTCGTCAAGGGGGTGGCCAAGCTCACCGGTGCGAACGTCATGGCAACCGACCTTCGGGCGTCGGCGTGCCTCGTGATCGCGGGCCTGGTCGCCGAAGGCAGGACGACCATCGACCGCATCTACCACCTCGACCGCGGCTACGAGCGCATCGAGGACAAGCTCTCGGCGCTGGGCGCGCGCATCGCGCGCGTGAAGTGATGGCGGACGTGAGCGCCGAAGGGCCGCCCCGAGGCGCGAACTGCGCCCCCCCAGGGGGCAGCGAGCGCGCGCAAGCGGCGAGCGTGGGGGTCGTTTCGCCATTGGGGCACGCAACGGCCTATCCGGACGCGTACGACGCGTCGCTCCTGTTCGCGATTTCGCGGGCGCCCCAGCGTGCGCAGATCGGGCTGCGCGGCGATCTGCCGTTCACCGGCGCCGACGTGTGGAACGCGTTCGAGCACACCTGGCTCGAGCCTTCCGGCAAGCCGCGCATCGCCATCGTGACGCTCACGGTGCCGGCGAGCTCGCCGGCGATCGTCGAGTCGAAGTCCGTGAAGCTGTACCTCGGCAGCTTCGCGCAGTCGCGCTTCGCCGACGACGAGTCGGTGCGCGCGGCCATCGCCCGCGACATCGGCGCGGCGGTGGCGGCGCCGGTCGGCGTG
>JADLEZ010000452.1 GCA_020845855.1 Burkholderiales bacterium | reverse complement strand
TCCAATCCCTTGGCGACGAGGTGCGCGACCTTGGCGGTGATGACGCGCGTCTTGCCGCTGCCGGCGCCGGCGAGCACGAGCAGCGGGCCGTCGCAGTAGCGCACGGCCTCGCGCTGCGGAGCGTTGAGGGGGAAGGACAACGGGACAGGTTTCGCGGCTTTCGGCTCGATCTTAGCAGCCCGCGGCGCCCTCACCGACGGCTAGTAGCAGTTCGTTGAAAAGTCCCACTGTGTCATCCCGAGGAGCGAAGGCGACGAGGGATCTGCTTTGCGCAATTCGCTCTATTCGACGCGAAATCGGATCCCTCGCTCCGCTCGGGATGACACGGATTGGGGATTGGGGATACGGTCGCGAAATTCAACCGACGGCTCTTAAGTCGCTCGCGCTAAGCAATTGATCCGCCATGGAATTTTCTGAGCGACTTTCGAGCGATTTGCGGCAGCGAGCCGATTACTTCGCTAACCCCTTTGTCGGTTCGTTTTACAGGTTCGGTACTGTACACGCCGTAGATTGCTATTTTTCATATTAACTCATTGATTATTCTATTGATTATTTATGACAAATGCATGGCACGTACGTTGCTCTGCACGAGCGTCACCGTACGTTCCAGGGGAGTCAATCTTGCAGAATCCGATCACCAAGCTTCGTGGTTTCAGCCTCGCGCTCGCGCTTGCCGTCTTCTGTGCCGCTCCGGTGGCGCGCGCCGACACGCTCGGCACCTCGGGCTACGCCGCAGGGTCGCTGTCGTTCAACCTCAGCATGGGCGGCTCGCCGTCGGCCGGCGGGTTCGCGGGGACCTGGAATGCCGCGTCCATCGTGTTCTGGTGCATCGAGGTCGACCAGTTTTTCCACCCGGGCTACAGCTACACCGACTACACCGCGTCGATCCCGGACAACGCGATCTTCACGATGCTCGGACAACTGTTCCACGAGGCCATCGGCGCGGCGACGGGCAACGCGACCAACTCCGCCGCGTTCCAGCTCGCGATCTGGGAGATCGTGTACGACGGCGACCTCGACCTGCACGCGGGCGCCTTCCAGGTGACGGGCGGGAACGCAGCCGCGATAAGCCAGGCGCAAGACTGGCTCGACCACCTCGGAAACTACACCGACAACTACAACATCGTGCTGCTCCACAGTGCATCGCGGCAGGACTTCATTACGTTCGGTGAACCGTTCACCCACTTGCGCGTGCCGGAGCCGGGCTCGCTGGCCCTCCTCGGCATCGCGCTGGTGGGCATGTTGGGCGTGACCCGCCGGCGCCGCGCCGGCCTGCGCTAGCCACCGGTTACCAGCGCGGATATCTTGCGTACCGCGAGGCCGCCCATCTCGTAGAGTGCGTCGTAGCTCGTCAGTAAGCCGGCGATGCTCGGCAGGTAATCGAGCGGCTCGGCCGCCCCGGTTGGCAGGCCCGTCGGGGCGGGGATGACGTTGATGCCGAAGGCCTCGAACTCAGCCCTGGCGCGCGGCATGTCCACGCTATGCGCCACGAGCACGATGCGGTCGATGTGCGCGGCACGCAGGATATCGGCGGAGTACTTCGCGTTCTCGTGAGTGGTGCGCGAGCGCAGTTCCTCCCAGCGCACGGGCACCCCGAACTCGCGCTCGAGCGCCTCGCGCATCAGCTTGCCCTCCGTCTCGCCGCCATAGACGGAGCCGCCGGCGACAAGTACAGGCAGACCCGTCAGGCGCGCCACGCGCGCGCCATAGCGTACGCGCTCGAGCGTGCGCCTGCCGAGCGTGTCGCCGCCGTACTCGACCGCGTCGCGCCGCTTCCCTCCTCCGAGGATCACCAGGGCCTGCGCCGATTTCGCCGCCTCGAGGTCGACCGGCGGCGTCTGGTCGAGACTGCGCACGAGAGCGGTTCCGACAATTGGAATCGACAGCGCGAGAAGCACGATCACCCCGAGTGCCGCGAGCGCGCGCCCGAGGCGAGGCCGGCGGCTCAGCATGGCCAACCCGGCAAGCGCGACGAGCAGCGGCCCGGTCGGTGGCAGGATCAGGGACTTGAGGACCGCCTTGACCCAGATCGGATCTAACACGAAGGAGTTCTCCGCCGGGCCCCGACGTCAGCGGGCCTTCTGCAGGAGCTCGAGTATGTATTTCGAGGGGATGGCGTAGGTGATCCCGCTCGGCTGCGCGAGCACGTTCTCCTTGGTCGACTTGATCAGTACCATATTCACGACGCCGAGCACGTCACCCGATGACGCGTCGTAGACCGGGCTGCCGCTGTTGCCGGGATACGCGGTGGCGTCCAGCTGGAAGATGTTGAACGATCCTTGCGCCAACCGCCGCACGACCTTCGGGTCGAGGTCTTTGGAACGCGCCTGCGGTATCGCGATCGGCGCGATCGCGGCAAGCATGCCGCGATGCGTCGCCGCGAACGGTCCGAGCGCCGCGCCGATGGGAAACCCCGACAGCAAGATGCTCTGTCCCTCCTTGGCGCGCTCGGAGTCGCCGATGCGCATGGGCGGCAGCGGAGTACCCCCAACCTTGAGCAGCGCGAGATCGGTAGCGGCATCGGTCGCGACGACCCGCGCCTCGCGAAAGACCCCAGAAGCTGCACCCGGCTGCGGAATCAGGATGCCGAGCTGCTCGATCCGGCCGCCGTCGGCGAGCTCGGGCACCACGTGCGCGTTGGTGACGACGAGAGTCCCATCGTCGACGGCGAAACCGGTGCCGCGAAACGAGAACTGAGGCATGCGCGTACGTTCGAAGGTGCCGACGGCGACCACCGAGCGCTTCGCGCGCTCGATGACCGCGATGGCATCCTCCGCGCGCGAGAAGGAAGGTGCGCAGGCGATCGCGACTGCCAGCCATGCGCTCGTCACTGCCTTGGCGAATTGGCGGCGCATGGCGGAAATCAGGACTTGGGTCCCTCGGCGACGATCGGCGACGGATCGACGATGCGGGCGTCGTAGGGATGAACGTCGTTGCGGAACAGCCGCTGGATGCGCTTCACGTACTCCCGGGTCTCCAAGTACGGCGGAACGCCGCGGTAGCGGTCCACGGCTTTCTCGCCTGCGTTGTAGGCCGCCGCGGCGAGTTGCACCTGGCCGCGGTAGTAAGCAAGCAGCCAGCGCAGGTATGCCAGCCCCCCGCGCACGTTGTCCTTGATGTCGTAGGCGTCACGGACGTTGAAGCGAGCGGCGGTCTCCGGGATGAGCTGCATCAGACCTCGTGCATCCTTCTCCGAGCGCGCCTTGACCTCGAAGTTCGACTCCACCGCGATCACGGCCAGCGCCAGCCTGGGGTCCACGGCATAGCGGGGCGCAAGCTGGACCACGACGTCGGCGATCTTGCGCTTCCATGGCGGGAGGCCCAGGAACGGGTCGGGATCGTCGAGCGTGATCTCGAACGGCGCGCCCGGAGGAAGGTCCGACGCAGCTTCGATCGGGCGCATGCACTCGGGCAGCGGCCCGCGATCGTCGCCGACAAATGCGAGCGAGCGCCTTGCCTGCTCGTGCCCGGCGGCGGCGGCGAGCGCGAACAGCGACGCGGCCACCGTGTCGTCGCGGGTGACACCACGCGCATTGGCGAACATCCATCCCAGGCTGAACTGGGCCTCCGGATCGCCATCGCGAGCGGCTTCGCAGTACAGCATCGCCGCCTTGCGCTGGTCCTTGGGCACGCCTTCACCGTGCTCGTACGCGAGGCCCTGGGCGATCAAGTCCGTCGTCGTCGTCACTGGCCGGGCTGCGCCGCCGGCGAAGGGGCCAAACGTTACGACTTCGTCAGCGAAGGCGAACGACGCGAAAGCGCACGCCAACAGTGCGCACAGCGTGCGGCGCGGCTCGACGTGCGATCGCCGCCCTTCACGCCACGCCGCGGACATCGAGAACTCCGGCGGTGGCGCCGGATCGCTGCTCGTACCAGGGAAGCGCTTCGCGCAGGCCGGACGCGACGTCGAATACCGGGTCATAGCCGAGAATCCGCCTCGCCTTCGAGATGTCGGCCTGCGAATGGCGAACGTCCCCCGTGCGGAAGTCGGAGTGAACGGCCGGCGGGACCGCGAGGCCCGGATGCCGCTCCTCGACGAGCTGGCGCAGGAGCTGGGCGAGCTCGGCGAGCGACGTACGGCCGCCGACGGCAACGTTGAAGACCTGGTCGCCGGCGTCCGCGGGGTCGGCGATTGCCGCGAGGATGTTCGCCTGCACCACGTTCGACACGTGGCAGAAGTCGCGCGTGGTTTCGCCGTCGCCGTGGATCGTCACTGGCGCGCCGCAGAGCATGGCATCGACCCACCTGGGAATGACCGCGGCGTACGCACCGCCGGGATCCTGGCGGGCTCCGAATACGTTGAAATACCGCAATCCGACAGTGGTCAGGCCGTAGCAGCGGGCGAACACGCTCGCGTAGAGCTCGTCGATGAGCTTGGTCACGGCATACGGCGACAGTGGTCGGCCGATTTGGTCCTCGACCTTGGGCAGACCCGGATGGTCCCCATAGGTCGAGCTCGAAGCCGCGTAGACGAAGCTCGCCACTCCGGCGTCGCGCGCGGCGACCATCATGTTGACAAAGCCCGTGGCGTTCGCGGCGTGAGTCCGCAGGGGATCTTCGATCGAGCGCGGCACCGATCCCAACGCAGCCTCGTGCAGCACCACGTCCACACCCCGGCACGCACTCACGCAGGCCACCGGGTTCACGATGTCGGATTCGATGAACGTGTGCCGCCGCCACGCGCGTGCACCGACCGCATCGCGCACTTCGTCGAGGTTGCGCCGGTATCCCGTCGCGAAGTTGTCGAGGCTGATTACCCTCTGATCGAGGCGCAGCAACGCCTCCACGAGGTGAGACCCGATGAAGCCTGCGCTGCCGGTCACCAGCCACTGCCTCGGTCGCGTGCGCAGCGTTTCGCACGCATCGGCGTAGGCCTTCGGCATCGGCGGGAAACTCACCATTACAGCCTCCACACCTCGATGCCGCGCTTGCGTAACGCCTCGGCGTCGGCCTGGCACTTGACATCGACGTACAAGCCGCCGGGCGCGAGCTTGGTCAGCATGAGGTCGAGCGGGCACGCGCGAAACGTCCGGTGCGCGACCGCGGCAACGAGGGCGTCGGCGCGCGGCAGGTCGTCCCAGCTCTCGAGCGCGACGCCGTACTCGTGCATCGCCTCGTCGGGATCGGCGATCGGGTCGTGCACGTGGACACGGGCGCCGTAGGACTCGAGTTCGCGAATCACGTCGATGACGCGCGAGTTGCGCAGATCGGGGCAGTTCTCCTTGAAGGTGAGCCCCAGCACGTTGATGTTGCAGCCTTTCACGGCAACCCCGGCGCGGACGAGAAGCTTGATCGTCTCCGCCGCGATGTACTTGCCCATGCCGTCGTTGATGCGGCGGCCTGCGAGGATCACCTGCGGGTGATAACCGAGCATGTCAGCCTTGTGCGTGAGGTAATACGGGTCGACGCCGATGCAATGCCCGCCAACCAGGCCGGGGCGAAACGGCAGGAAGTTCCATTTCGTACCCGCCGTCTCCAGCACCTCGGTAGTGTCGATTCCGATGCGATGAAAAATGAGCGACAGCTCGTTCATCAGCGCGATGTTGAGGTCGCGCTGGGTGTTCTCGATGACCTTGGCGGCTTCCGCAACCTTGATCGAGCTCGCCCGGTGCACGCCCGCCTTGACCACGCTCGCGTACACGTCGGCCACCCTTTCGAGCGTTTCCGGCGTGTCGCCCGACACCACTTTCGTGATCTTCGTCAGAGTGTGCTCGCGATCACCGGGGTTGATGCGCTCGGGCGAGTATCCGACGAAGAAGTCGCGCTTCCACTTGAAGCCCGAATGCCTTTCCATCACCGGCACGCAGATTTCCTCGGTCGCGCCCGGATAGACCGTGGACTCGAAGACGACGGTTGCACCGCGCTTCAGGTGCCGGCCGACCACCTCGCTCGCACCGAGCAGCGGACCGAAGTCGGGCTGGTGCGCGTCGTCGATGGGCGTGGGAACGGCCACGATGATGAAATCGGCCCGCGCCAGCATGGCGGGATCCGTGGTCGGAACCAGCTTGCACGCGGCCTTGAGCTCGTCGGCCGTCACTTCGCCCGTGGGGTCGTAGTGACGGCGATACGCGTCGATCTTCGCCGCGGACAGATCGTATCCGATCGTCGCGTATCTCTTTCCGAATTCCACCGCAAGCGGGAGTCCGACGTAACCCAAGCCCACGACCGCAATTGTCGTTGTATTTTCGGTCGCCGATTCGCGGCTGCCTGCGGCAGCCGACCCATGTTGCAGTTCACCCGGTGCCAGCATCACAGATCCTTGAGGAGTTGCTCGGCCTGCGAGCGCAGCGGCGCCGCGTCGGCCTTGGCGACGACTTCGAGTTCCTTGCGCGCGGCAGGTTTGTCGCCAGCCTGGATGAGCGCCCTGGCGAGATAGAGGCGGCGGCCGGCGTCGGAGGGATCCAGGTCCACCGCCCTGCGCAGCATCTGCAACCCCTGCGCGTTGTCGCCCCGTTGCACCAGCGCCCATCCGTAGGTGTTGACCACCGCCGGGTTATTGGGCGCCATGCCATAGGCGCGCTGGGCATAGTCGACCGCCTTGGGATCCTTCGACTGCGCCAGCGCCCACGCGAGGTCGTTGAGCAGCGTCAGATTCTCCGGCTCCACGTCGAGCGCGGCGCGAAGATACGTGGCCGCGGTCTTGGCGTCTCCCTTGGCGAGGCTCTGCGAGCCGACATACGCCCGCACCGCGACATCCTTCGGGTGTTCGGCGATCCATTTTTGGACGACCGCGGCCGCCTCGTCCGGTTTGCCGAAGGCGACGAGCAAAGAGTGCAGTCGAATCACCGCCTGCGGAACATTGGCGCGCGATACCGCACTGCGATAGGCCGCGACCGCCTCGGGAATTTTCTTCTGGGCGGCGTCGATTTCCCCCTCGAGCGCGTACCCGGCGGTGCGCGTCGTCGCGCTGTTCTGGAGTCGGCGCGCTTCCGCCAATCCTGCCTCGACGCGTCCCGATTCCACGTACACCGCAGCCAGCGCGATCCAGATACCCGCGTTGTTCGGCGCGACCGCGAGCGCGTTCCGCAGTAAGGCGATGGCGGGCTCGTAGTTCTTGAGACTTGCGTGAATGCCGGCAGCGCGCATCATCGGAAGCGGATTCTCCGGCTGCAGCTTCGTGATTCGCGCATACGTCTCCAGCGCCTGATTCTTTTCGCCGCTCACGAGCTGCAGCGACGCCAGCGCTTCGAGAATCGGCGGCGCCTCGGGATTCGCGGCCAGCCCCGCCTGGGCCGCGTCGATGGCGGCGCGGAAATCCTTCTGCTTGGCGTGGAAGGCGATGAGCGCCATCCGGGCGGCCACCGACTGGGGGTTGGCCGCAATCGCCCGCTGGATGGCTGCGAGCAGGGTTGGAGCCGGGGCGTTGGCAACTACCTCGAGTTGGACGAGCCCCAGGAGCGCCCGATCCGACTTCGGATCCTTGACCAGTACCTGCTCGTAGCGCTTGCGCGCATCGTCATACTTGCGCTCGAGCGCATCGAGGCTCGCGAGGTTGAAGAGCGCGCCGGGGTAGCCGGGCTCGACCGACAGCGCCTTGTCGTAAGATGCACGCGCGTTGACCATGTCGCGCTTTGCCGCGTAGACCGTGCCCTTGGCGTTGTACGCAAACGCGCTCTTGGGCTGCTTCTTGATAAGCGCGTCGGCAGCCGCCAGCGCCTTGTCGTAATTGCGCGCCTTCAGATGCGCATGGATGAGCGCAACATCGGCATCGCGCTTGTCCGGTTCGACCGCGAGGCTCTCGAGCTCGCGAATGCCCTCCTCCGTCTCTCCCTTGGCGAGTCTGACCTGCGCGAGCCGTACCCGGCCGCGCAGGTTGTCTTCTTCCAGCTCGTTCGCACGCGCGATGTACTTGCTCGCCTTGTCCGCCCGCTGTTGCGCGAGCTCGATCTCGGCGGCAAGCCGGAGCGCCGCCACGTCGTCGGGCGAGCGGCGCAGGGCCGGCTCCAGGAGCTCCTGCGCCTTCGCCGCCGAGCCCCTGCGCAGGAGCGTCTGCGCCAGGGCGATTCGCGCGCCCGACTCGTCCGGCGACTTGCCCAGTACGGTGCGCAGCGATTGTTCGGCGGATTCGTAGGCGCCGCGCCGCAGGTCGATTAGTCCGGACAGATACCGGGCGGGCAGGTAGTCGGGCGCCGCCTGCAGCGATCGCTGCACGGCCTCGAGCGCCGCAGGAATGTCCTCCTTCGCGAATGCCACGAGCGCCGCTGCGTGCAGCGTGCGCGCGTCCTTCGGCGCCTGCTTCTTCAGCGCCTCGGCCTCCTTCGCTGCCTTGTCGATCTCCCGCAACTGGATATAGGTCGTGGCGAGCATGTACCGCATCTGCAACGCCTGAGGGCGCAACGCCACCAATTTTTCCAGCGTGCGCGCCGCCGCGGCGCGCTGGCCAGCCAGGGTCTCGAGCTCGGACTTGAACGCCAAGGCCTCGACGTTGTCCGGCGAATCGGCAAGCAGCGCGCTCACCTTTTGCATCGCCCCGTCCCGATCGTTCTCGGCGGCGAGCAGCCTCGCTTGGGTCAGCCGGATCGGAAGGCTCGCCGCGTCCAGCGACGAGGCCATGTCCGCCTGCGCGCGCGCCTCCTTCACCCGGCCGTAGCTAAGGTATGCCAGTGCGAGGGTGTTGGCTATGTCCGCCCTTGCGCGCGGATCGGAGACGGTTGCGCTCGTGATCGCCTCGAGCTCGCCTTTCGGCGCGCCTTGCAGCAGCCAGGCGCGCGCAAGCTGGGGATAGACTTCGTCGGTGGGGTACGCGAGCGCGAGGGCCTTGCGCAGCTCGGTCGCAGCGGAGTTCGCATCGCCCGTTGCAAGCAGTGCCTTGCCGAGGAGGAAGCGGGCCTTCGCATTGTCCGGCGCGCCGGCGAGGGCATTCTTGAGCTCGATCACCGCGGCGGGATAGTTCGCCTTTTCGACGTAGCCTTCCGCGGAGGCGATGAATTTCTGCGGATCGTTGCGGCCGCAACCGGCAACCGCTACGACAAGGCTGAGGACTGCGATGGCACGGACGACCCCGTATCGGCTCATGGTTGGGAATGCCCCTTGGGTGGCGTTCACGATCGCCTCAGCGCAGGCCGAAGCGATGCATGAGATCGTACAGTGTGGGACGGCTGATTCCGAGCAGCTCGGCCGCCTTGCTCAAGTTCCCGTTCACGCGGCCCAATACGCGCAGGACCGCGTCCTTCTCGGCGTCGTCGCGTATCTGGCGCAGGTTGAGCGGTCGACTCTCACCGCCTTCCGCAGCGGTGACGCTCACGTCCGCTGCGGTGATGACCTGGCCCTCGGACATGATTACGGCACGCTTCATGACATTCTCGAGCTCGCGAACGTTGCCCGGCCATCGATACTGGTCGATGGCGACCAACGCATCGGGCATCAGCGACTTCTCGCTCGTACCCTGCTCCTTCGAAAACCGGCGCACGAACGCATGCGCGAGAAGCGTGGCATCTCCCTTGCGCTCGCGCAGCGGCGGGATTTCGACAACGATCTCCGCCAGGCGGTAATACAGATCCTCGCGGAAGCGACCCGCTGCGATCAGGTCCTTCAGGCTTTGATGCGTTGCACAGACGACGCGTACGTCAACCGGGATTTCCTGCCGCCCGCCAACGCGCTCGATGACACGCTCCTGCAGGAACCGCAGAAGCTTAGCCTGAAGGGAGACCGGCAGGTCGCCGATTTCGTCCAGAAACAGCGTGCCGCCGTTCGCGACCTCGATCTTGCCGATGGTCTGGCGGGCCGCGCCTGTGTAGGCGCCCTTTTCGTACCCGAAGAGCTCGCTTTCGAGGAGATTCTCCGGGATGGCCGCGCAGTTGATCGCGGCAAAGCGCTTTCGTTGGCGCGGAGATAGGTCGTGCACCGCGCGCGCGATGAGCTCCTTGCCGGTGCCCGATTCACCGAGCACCAGGACGGTCGCCGATGTCGGGGCGACCTTTTCCACCGTGCGGCACATCCGCTGCATGACCGGGTCGCGCGTAAGAATACCGGCCATCGCTGGTGCATTCTGCATGGCCTGCAGGCGCCGGTTTTCCTCCTGCAGTTCGTGAACTCGAAACGCACGGTCGATGGTCCAGGTGAGGACCTCCGGCTCGAAGGGCTTGGTGCAGAAATCGTAGGCGCCCAATGCCACCGCGCGCAGCGCGTGGGCGCGGTCGGCCTGTCCGGTCAGCACGATCACCTTGGTGTCCGGCGCGAGCGACTGGATCTCTTCGAGCAACGCGAGCCCTTCGGTGGGATCGTCGGGCTTGGGCGGCAGACCGAGGTCCATCGTTACCACGTCGGGCTCGAAGCGGCGCACCTGGGCGATCGCCGATTCCCTGTCGGCGGCGACCACGGTCTCGTACTTGTCGAACGCCCACTGCATCTGCTTTTGCAGGGCCGGGTCGTCCTCGACGATCAAAAGGGGCCGGCGGGCATCGGTCATGCAACCGCCTCCGCGCGCGCCGGCGGCACCTGGCTGTCGCCTGACGGCAGCCGCACCCGCACGACCGTCCCCACGCCGGGCGTGCTATCGAACCGGATATCGCCGCCGATCGACTTCAGGTACTGCGCGCTTTCGTAGACCCCGATGCCCATCCCCTTGGCCTTGCTGGTCTCGAACGGCTTGAACAGCCGCTCGCGAAGGAACTCCGCACTCATGCCCTCGCCGCGGTCGGCGACCTCGAGGACCGCGAATCCCTGATCCTTGAACAGCCGCAACTCGATACGGCCACCCTCCGGCGTGGCGTCGACCGCATTCTGCACGAGATGCCCGATCACGTGGTCCAGACGATCTTCGTGGCCGAGCGCGAGCAATCCCGGCGCAAGATCGAGATCGATGGATACATGCGCTCCTGCGTGCGCCGCACAGACCGATCTCACGATGCTCTCGACGTTCGTCAAGCGTGGGTTGTCGACCGGCGTGGCGCCCGTACGAAGCTGCAGCATCAGCAGGTTCATCCGGCCGACGACGTGCTCGACCGTCCCTAGCATATCGCGCTGAAACGCAGGATTGTCCCGATGCCGCTCCGCATTCTTGAGCATAAGCGATAGCTGTGCCACCAGATTCTTGAGATCGTGTACTACAAACGCGGACATGCGGTTGAAGGCGTCGAACTTCCGCGCTTCGACCAGCGCCTCGGTCGCCCGCAACTGCCCAAGGTAGCTCGCCGCCTGCCTGCTTGCGGCTTTGAGCAGGTCGCGCACCTCCCAGTTCACTTCCACGTTCGCGCGCGAGGTCGCGAGCACCACGAAGCCGATCAACCCCGCGGCCGTGGCAAGCGGAACGACCAGCCACGCGGACGGTAACGCCAAGAGCCACGCGGGGACTTCGAGATCGGCGTAACTCGCCCGATCCTGGGCGTATTCCGAGAGGTCGACGACCCAGCCGGTACGCTCCAGAAAGCGCACCAGCGAACTCCCGGACGCCTCGACCGCATCCACCGCGGCCATATTCCAGTTCGCACTCCGGCGGAAAGCGCCGTCTTCCTCCCGCAGCCATAGGATACCGGCGGGACTCTCCACGAGATTCGCGAGCGCGGCTATGCCGTGCTCCTGTACTTCGCGCACCGTCGTCGCGTCCGACAGCATGCGGGTAAAGCGCAGCCACTCCTGGCGGTAGTCGTAACGGTACGAGAAGAAGTGCTTGCTCACGAACACGCGCAAGCGCGAGCGAAAGCCTCCCGAGGAAAGCAGGAGCATGCCCAGCAGGAGAGCGAGGAAGAACACTTCGATCTGCAGCGCTCGCCCCCAGTCGCCGCCGAGAAAGCGGGCAACGTAGCCGGCGCCTGAAACGAGAAGCAGGAACAGGCCCGACAACAGCACGGCGGTGGAGTTGACCACCGCGACGCGCGACAGATGCATCTCGACTTTCCAGGTGGGATTGCGCGCGGTAGCCACGGCAATGAACGGGATCACGATCGCGTTCGCCGCCCCGCGGGCCACCCAGATATACAGGTCAACGCGACCGAAGAGCATGGCGTCGGCGAAAAGGTACAGATCGAACAGGAACACGCCGCCCAGGCCTACGCACAGCGGCTTCAGCGCCCACCGCGCCGAGGAATGCGCACGGCGGATGATCTGCTCCACCAGGATCAAGCCGATTACGGCTGTCGCGAGCCGCAGCGCGAGGCCAGCGGTCTGGATCCACGTGTCGGCGACGGTCATCGCGGGCGGGCCGTAGGGAACGACCGCGCACGCCACCAACACGAGGGCGGTCAGCACGGCGAGCAGTCGCCTCAGCCCTCTTCCCCCGTTGCTGGCGGCCGACGCGAACGAGCCCTGCAAGAGCACACCCAGGAAAGTGAACCAAACGGCATAGCGAAGCGTGTCCGCGATGAGCGACGCGATCCAGAGGGCGGACGTCTGAATCCAGACGACGCTGACTGCCATGGCCGCCCAGAGCACGGTGGCCACGGCTGCCGCGAGCAGCAGGATCGCCCGCAGCCCGGCCCGCCATCCCAGTGCGAGTCTCACCCCGAACGCCAGGAAGCCGACGGCCGCGAGGCCGTAGCTCCACAGGGCGGCGGTCGCAAGATCGCTGACGTTCACGTGTCTAGTCGCTTCACTTTCGGCTGCACAAGGCGCATTTCGTCGAGTGTGTCATCCCGAGCGGAGCGAGGGATCTTGCTTGTCGTAGATACCTGATGTCTTTGAACAGCAGATCCCTCGCGGCTCACTCGGGATGACACGGTTTTGCGTCTGTTCACGCGAACTTCAACGGAGTGCTTGCCGGGGACGCGGGAGCCAGATCGGACGGCAGCTTATCGCCCCGCGGCCCAGGGTATCTCCGCGAGCCCGAGGTGTCACGTTAACTCATCCGGTGTCGTCCCGAGCGCAGCGAGGGATCCGCTTTCGCTTCGAATCGGCGAGTTGCGTAAAGCGAGATCCCTCGTCGCCTTCGCTCCTCGGGATGACACAGTGAGATTTTCAACGCACTGTTCGGCGCGGCTTGCCGCGCAACCTACGTTGCCGGAGACCGGCCGCCTCGCTTCCATTGCGCGACCATATTGTCTAGCGCGCACCCTGCCCGAGCATGACCACCCGCGCCGTCTTGACCAGGATCAGGAGATCGAGCAGCAGCGTGTGGTTCTTCACGTAGTACAGGTCGTATTCGAGCTTTTTCATCGACTGCTCGACGTTCGCCCCATAGGAATAGCGGACCTGGGCCCAGCCGGTGATGCCCGGCTTCACGCTGTGGCGGACGGCGTAGAACGGGATCTGCTCGGTCAGCAACGCCACGAAAACCGGACGTTCGGGACGCGGACCGACGAAGCTCATCTCGCCGTACAGGACGTTGATGAGCTGCGGCAACTCGTCGAAGCGTGTTCGGCGCAGGAAGCGCCCGAACGGCGTGACCCGCGAATCACCGACCGTCGCCCATGCCGCCTTGCCGTCCTTCTCCGCGTCCTGGCGCATGCTCCGGAACTTCAGCACGTCGAACGTCTTGCCGCGAAGGCCGACCCGTTCCTGCCGGTACACGACGGGAAAGCCGCTCTCCATCACGATTACGAGCGCGGCGAACAGCATGACGGGAAGCATGAGCGCGAGCAGGGTCAGGGAGACGACAATGTCGAACGACCGCTTGACCAGGGTTCGATACCACCCTTGGCGGAAGCCGCTCCCGTAGATGAGCCAGCTCGCCTTCAGCGAGTCGATCGGGATCTGCCCGTGCACCCGCTCGTAGAAGCGTGCGAGGTCGGTGACACGCACGCCGGCAAGGCGGCTATCGAGCAGGGCGCGCAACGGCAGCACGCCGCCGCGCTGCTCGCGCACGGCCACGATGATCTCGTTGATGCCAAGCTCGCGGACCGTTTGGTCGAGCGTTCCCTTCCTAGGCACGACGCGGCTGGCGGGAACGACATTGTCGACCCTTTCGAGCGGGTAGAAACCTACGAGGCGCACGCCGGGCGTGTCGTTGGCCACGAGCGACGCCTCCACCATCCGCGCTTCGGGACCGGTCCCGAGCACGAGCACGCGGTGGGGCAGCAACAGTCGCAGCACCGGCGCGGTCACCAGTTGGCGCACGATCACCAGTCCGGCGAAGGCAAGGAGCACCCATTCGCTCACGGTTTCCTGGAACTGGCGTCCGCCCGGCACGACGTCCGCCGTGAGGTAGGCAAGCGGAACGGCGATCAGCAGGGCGATGAGGACCCGGAACACGTACGCGCCGAGGCCAATGCGTCGATCCCGGCTGTACATGCCCATGACGCCGAGCATGAGCATCATCGTCACCGCGAACACCAGCGCGAGGGCAAAGGGGGGATGCGAAACGTTGGAAGCGCCGCGCAACTGCAGCGCAAGGAAGACGGCGACGACGACCCAGAACTGTTGTCTCTCGCACTGTTTCGTGATTCAACGGCAGTTTTATCGCGGGGTGATTCACCGCGAAGTGTCGTGATCCGGTGAGGCAATCAGAGCGAAGGCGAGAGGAGATCTTCCGACCGTAGCGCGGAGGACGTAAGCTTCGCGGTGTTATTGATCAC
>JADLEZ010000451.1 GCA_020845855.1 Burkholderiales bacterium | reverse complement strand
GGCGCGCCGGTGACCATTCTCGACGACGTGAGCCTCGAGGTCCGGGACGGCGAGATGCTCGCGCTCCTCGGTCAATCGGGATCGGGCAAGTCGACCATCCTGCGCCTCATGGCCGGGCTGACGCCGCCTTCGAAGGGCGTGGTGCTTTCCAACGGCGAACCGCTGCAAGGCGTCAACCGCAGGCTGGCCATCGTGTTCCAGAGCTTCGCGCTGTACCCGTGGCTCACCGTGCAGGAGAACGTGCGCATCGGGCTCACCCAGCGCAGGCTCGATCGCGCGCGCGAAGACGAAGAGATCGAGCGGGCGCTGCGGATCATCGGGCTGTCGGGCTATGAGAACGCCTATCCCAAGCAGTTGTCGGGCGGCATGCGCCAGCGGGTAGGGTTCGCCCGGGCGCTGGTCGCCCAGCCGCAAGTGCTGTGCATGGACGAGCCGTTCAGCGCGCTCGATGTGCTCACCGCCGAGAACCTGCGCACGCAGGTGGTCGACTTGTGGCGCGATTCGGGGCACGCGGGCTTGCGCAGCATCTTCCTCGTGACCCACAACATCGTCGAGGCGGTGTTCATGGCGACGCGCATCGTGATCATCTCCTCGCATCCGGGTCGCGTGCGCAGCGTGATCGTCAACCCGCTGCCGTTTCCGCGCGACGCCAACTCGCGGCAATTCAGCGCGCTGGTCGACCAGGTGCACGCGGCGATCACCGCGTTGGTGCTGCCCGACGAGCCGCGGGAGGCGGCGGCCGGGTCTCCTCGCGCAGCCGGCCCGGCGGCGGCGCCGGCGGCGCGCATCGAGACCATTCCCAACGCGCCGGTCGAGACCATCGTCGGGCTGCTCGAGATCCTCGAGGATAGCGAGGAAACGATCAACGTGTTCGACTTGAGCGCTCGCATCGGCCGCGAGTTCGGAGAGACCATCGCCATCGTCAAGGCGGCGGAGATGCTGGGGCTCGTCGACACCCCGAAGGACGACGTGGTGATGACGCAAGTCGGATGGTATTTCCTGGCCGCGCCCGCCGCGGTGCGCAAGACGCTGTTTCGCGAAGCGATCAGCAAGCTTCGCCTGTTCCAGATCGTGCTCTCGCGCCTGCACGCCGCGCCCGACGGCCGCATCGACGCCGATGCCGTGACCGACGAGCTTGCCGCGCTGCTGCCCTACGATCAGCCCGCGAAGCTGTTCCGGACGCTCATCGCCTGGGGCCGCTACGCCGAGCTCATGGACTTCGACCAGGATGCCAACGTCGTCTACCCGCATGAAGCGAGCGAGGCGGACGACGACGACGAAGCGGCCTCGGCATGAATCTCGTCGCGCAAATCATCGGCGCGGACGGCGCGATGCTCGACGTCGATGCCGGCGACAAGGATGCGGTGCTCGATCGCCTGGCGCAGCTGCTCGCGCGTCGTAGCGGCGTGCCCGAAGCGCAGGTCAGGGACGGTCTCGCGTCGCGCGAGCGCCTGGGCTCGACCGGGCTGGGTCACGGTGTGGCCATCCCGCATGCGCGCATGCCCCAGTGCGCCGCCGTGGCCGGCGTGCTGGTGCGCACGAGGGTGCCGGTGGCGTTCGATGCTCCGGACGGGCGGCCGGTGTCTCTGTTTCTGGCACTGTTGGTTCCCAAGCAAGCGACCGAGCGGCACTTGAAGCTGCTTGCCACCGCTGCCGCGATGTTCGGCGACAAACCTTTGCGCGAAGCGCTGCGTGCCGCGCAGGATGCGAACGAGGCGGCGCGGGTTCTCGCGTCGTGGGCGGACGGAAGCGCCGCTCAGACGCCGAGGTAGCGCTGCAGGAGCTCGGGCTGGCCGCGGATCTCCGCGGCCGGGCCTTCGTGCGCGATGTGCCCGTTGTTGATGATGTAGACGCGATGGGCGAGCGCGAGGGTCGCCGCGAGGTTCTGCTCCACCAGCACGATCGTCTGCCCGGCTGCCGCGAGCTTGCGGCAGGCCTCGAGGAGGTCGCGCACGATTACCGGCGCCAGGCCCTCGAACGGCTCGTCGAGCAGGATGATCTTCGGATCGCGCACCAGCGCGCGGCCGATCGCGAGCATCTGCTGCTCGCCGCCGGACAGGTCGGTGCCGCGGCTTGCGCGCCGCTGCTTCAACCGCGGGAACATGTCGTAGATGCGCTCCAGCGGCCAGCGCGCCTTCGCCGTCAGGCCCGCGAGCACCAGGTTCTCCTCGACGTTGAGGCTGCCGAAGATCCGCCGCTCCTCGTGCACGAGCTGAATGCCGGCGAGCGCGATGCTGTGGGCCTTCTTTCCGGCAAGCTCGACGCCGTCGAACTTCACCGAGCCGCTTTTCGGCGTGACCACTCCCATCAGGCTCTTGAGCGTCGTGCTCTTGCCGGCCCCGTTTCGACCGAGCAGCGCGACCACCTCGCTCTTCTCCACGCGCAGGCAGACGTCGAACAGGATGTGCGAGTCGCCGTAGTAGCTGTTCAGCCCGTTGACTTCGAGCAGGCTCATAGGACTACCCTTCGCGCTATCGCGCTTCGGGGCAATTCGCGCTCGGGGCGGCGGCCTCCTTGTCCGGTCCGTGGGTCGTGGAGGTTTGCATGTCGGCCGCGTACGCTCGCGCGGCGACGGGCCCTTCGGGCCTTGCCTCGACCTTCGGTCTCGGCCGCCTTGCTCGCTAGCTTCGCGCTCACGCCATCGCCTCCGCGTGGACGCCGCCCAAGTAGGCTTCCTGGACGTCGGCGCTGCCCTTGATGTCGTCCGGCGTGCCCTCGACCAGGATGCGGCCTTCCTGCAGCACCGTGACCCGCTCGACCAGCTCGAACAGCGAATCCATGTCGTGGTCGATGATGATCATGGTGCGCCCCTGGGCGATCGACTTCAGAAGCTGCACCGTCTCGACGCGCTCGCGTGGACTCATACCTGCCAGCGGCTCGTCGAGCAGCAGCAGCGTGGGGTCCGAGGCCAGCGCGAGGCCCACCTCGAGGCGCCGCTTCTCTCCGTAGGCGAGCTCGGCGACCGGCGTGTCCGCGCGGCCGGCGAGATTCACGAGATCCAGCGTATGGTCGACCTGCTCGCGCAGGCCGGGAATGTTCCACAGCGCGCGCAGCATGTCGATGCGAAACGTCCCGCGCTTGCGCGCCAGTGCGGCGATGGTGATGTTCTCGCGCGCCGTGAGCTGGTTGAAGAGCTGGTTGACCTGGTAGCTCTTGGTCAGGCCGAGCTGGCAGGCTTGCGTCACGCTCATGCCGGTGATGTCCCGCCCGTCGAACTCGATGCTGCCGGAGGTTGGGGGGACTTCGCAGGTGAGCATCTTGAAGAAGGTCGACTTGCCGGCGCCGTTCGGGCCGATGATGCCGCGCAGCTCGCCGGCGTTGACGGTGAAGTCGATGTCCTCGTTGGCGACTACCCCGCCGTAGTGCTTGCTCAAGCCGGTCACCTTGAGGATCGGTCCTGCGTGTTGCGTACGCCGCCGAGGTGCGGTCGCGGCGACGCGCCGCACCGGCGCGGGTACCGGCCGCACAGCGTCGCGCGCCGGCGCCGGCGGGGCCAGCGACTGTGCCTTGCGTCGCGTTGCGAGGCGATACAGATCACCCAAGCCGCCGATGATTCCCTTGCGCAGGAAGCACACGAGCAGCACGAAGACGACGCCGAGCACGAGCTTCCAGGTCGCGCCGAGGTTGAGCGTGGCCTGGAGGAAGTCCTGCAGGAACAGCCATACCGCCGCCCCGACCAGCGGGCCGAACAGCGTCCCGATGCCGCCGATGGCCGTCTGGATGATGAGCTCGCCCGAGGTCTCGAACATGAAGGCGTCGGGAGGCATGAAGCCCTGCATGACCCCGAGCAAGCCGCCAGCGAGCCCGGCGTACGCCGCCGCGATCACGAAGGCGCACAGCTTGTAGGCGTGCACGCTGTGACCGACGGCCGCCGCCCGCTGCGGGTTCTCGCGGATGGCGCGGAAGACCGCGCCCACCGGCGAGCGCACGATGCGCAGCGCGATGACGATACCGACGAAGAAGCAGAAGGCGAGGAACGGGTAGAGCTTCCAGCCGCTCTCGAACTCGATGGTCGCGAAGCCCAGGTGGAGCGAGGGGAACGGAACGCCGGGCAGGCCGTTCTCGCCGCCGGTCCACTCCGACAGCGGATTGAATTCGAGGAAGAAGAACACCTCGGCGATCGCCACCGTGATCATCGCGAAGTAGATGCCGGTCCGCCGCAGCGCGACCAGGCCGACGAGATAGCCGACCACGGCGGCGACGACCATGCCGAGCAGGAGCGCGGTGACGACGTGCGGGAACCCGGCCTTGGTCAGCAGGTACGCCGAGAACATGCCGCCGGTCCCGTACAGGGCGGATTGCCCGAACGAGAGCAGGCCCGTGTAACCGAACAGGATGTCGAAGCCGATGCCGAACAGCCCCCAGACGAGGATGCGGTTGACGGTGTTGGGCGCCGCGCCGAACAGCGGCAGCACGAACGGCACGGCAACCAGGCCCGCGATGGTGAGCAACTCGACGAGCAGCGGCCGCCCGGTCTGACCCAGACGGTTCGCGTTCATTCCTCGGCTCCTTGTATCCGCGGTGCAACGGAGCCGACAACGCGTCGCCTCGCCTCAATCGCGCGCCGACGCGCGCTCATTCGCGCCCCTTCACGCCGAGGAGGCCGTGCGGGCGCAGCATCAGCACGAGCGTCATGGCGGCGAACAGCATCACGTAGGCGTAGCCGGGGTTGAACATCGAGGTGATGCTGACGATCTGGCCCGCGATGAGGCCGCCCAGGACCGCGCCGGGAAACGAGCCCACGCCGCCGATCACGACCACCACGAAGGTCTGCACCAGGATCGCAGCACCCATGTCCGGCGCGAGGGACACCACCGGCGCATTCACGATGCCGGCGAAGCCCGCCGCCATCGCGCCGATGCCGAACACCAGCATGAACACGCGGTCGACGTTCAGGCCCAGCGAGTCGACCATCACCGAATCCTCGATGCCCGCCCGCACGATGAGGCCGAGCCGTGTCTTGTACAGCACGAGGAAGAGCACGATCAGCGCGACGGTCACGATGCCGACCAGCGCGAGCCGATAGGTCGGGTAGACCATGAACCCGAGGTTGGTGATGCCCGTGAAGATCTTCGGCGGCGGCACGGCCTTGGACAGGCTGCCGAAGAAATAGCGGACGATCTCGACGGCGACCATGCCAAGACCGAAGGTCACGAGGAGCTGGTCTTCGGGCGGGCGCTTGTAGAAGTGCCGGATGATGACGCGCTCGATCACCACGCCGAGCACCAGCAGGAACAGCGCGCCGGTGGCGACCGCGACGATGAAGGACTCGGTGGCCTGGTACGCGACGTAGCCCGCGTAGCCGCCGAGCATGAACATCGCGCCGTGCGCGAGGTTCAGCACGCCGAGCGCGCCGTAGATGATGGTGAGCCCCGAGCTGATGAGCGCGAGCAGCGCCCCCAGCGCGAGGCCATTCACGACCTGCGACGCGAAGTTGCCCCAGGTGATCATGTGTGGCGCACGCGCGCCGACGACGCCGCAGGCCGTCCGCCGGCGGTAGCGTCAGCGCGCGCTCCTCCTTCCGTGGACTACGTGTAGTCGCCCAGATGACAGCCGAACGCGTCCGGCTTCTGCATGACGCCCGCGCCCGGCACGATCTCGACCACTTCCCAGAAGTCCTCCTTGTTCTTCATGTCGGAAGGCTTCTTGCCGCGCACGATGACGACCGGGCGCACCGCCTGGTGGTCCTGCGGCCGGTAGTGGACCGGACCGACGAGCGAGGGAATGGTCTCGCCCTTCTCCCACGTCTTGATGATGTCCGGCGGATAGAACGACCCGGTCTCTTCCACCATGCGTGCCCAGTGCAGGAAGCTGATGTAGCCGTTCTCCGCGCCCCACTCGGGCCGGTACCCGTACTTCTTCTGGAAGGCCTCGACGAACATCTTCGCGTTCGGGTACTTGTCCTCGAGCGTCCACCAGAAATCGGTGGCGGCGAACACGCCCTGCATGATCTCGGCGCCGACTTCCTGCGCGAGGAACGGGATCTGGTACGGAATCACCAGCGTCATCTTGGGCAGGATGCCGAACTGCTTGGCCTGCTGGGTCGACAGCACCGCGTCGCGGCCCCAGTTGACGTTGATCAGGAACTCCGCGCCCGAGTTGGCGATGTTGGTCAGGTACTGGCTGAAGTCCTGCGTGCCGAGCGGCGACACCTGGTTGGTGACCACGGTCCAGCCGGCGTTCTTGGTGAGGTAGTCCGCCATCGACTGGGTCGTGGTGTGGCCGTAGGTGTAATCCGGCGTCATGAACGCCGCCTTGCGGTTCTTGCCGAAGTTCTTCACCAGCACCGGGCCGAGCGCGTTGGCCGCGGTCTCGCCGTAGAAGTTCTGCCGGAAGCCGTAGCGCACGCAGTCCTTGCCGGTGGTGTCGTTGGAGCCCGAGATCCCGGTGAAGTACAGCACCTTCTCGCGCTCGGCGAGCTTGTTCGTGGCCACCGCCACGGCCGAGGAGGTCGAGCCGGTCATGACCAGGACCTTGTTCTCGGTGATGAAGCGCTGCTGCGCCTGCACCGCCTGGTTGGGCTTCGCCGCCGAGTCCGCGGACAGGAGCTTCAACTCCTTGCCCAGGACGCCCTTCTTGGTCTTCGGGGAGATCGCCTTGACCAGCGGGTGCCCTTGGTTGAGATGCTCGACGGCAAGCTGCATGCCCTTGAGCTCGTCGGCGCCTTGCGCCGCGTAACTGCCGGTGAGGGGCACGGCGGCGCTCGCGTACACCGTGCTTCCGGCCGCACCCGCCGGCCAGGTGCCGATCGGGGGATGGTCCGCGGCCCACGCGCTGCGCGAGAGTAACAACGATGGCGTCGCGAAGCCGGCGCCGATGGCCGCGCCGGCCTTCAAAAGCTGTCGGCGGCGTTCGTCCTTGATGAAAGAACTCATGTCGGTAGTCCTCCTCGAAAAAAAGAGCGAATCGCGCGACGGTTCATCCGGATTGTCTTTATGGGGAGGCACGACTTCGAGCCCGCATGCCTGTCAAGACCGTCGAACGCTGCGAAGAATCTTCGGGTAGATCTGTAAAGATGACAATAGTCTATTGAGTTTATTGAGAAATTTTGTGTATCCTTGACACTCCGGGTGGAGAGATTCGTCGATTTTCAACCTTGCGGCGCAGCAAAAGGACATCCCGATGGTCACCGCGAACTCGCTCGTCGGACCGAAGATCCGTGACCGGCGCCGCGCGCTGCGCATGACGCAGGCGGGGCTGTCGGCGGCGCTGGGGATCTCGCCGTCCTACCTCAACCTGATCGAGGCGGGAAAGCGCAACATCGGCGGCGCGCTGCTCAAGCGCATTGCCGCAGCGCTCGGCCTGTCGGTCGATGACCTGGACGGCGCCGCCGAGCGCCGCCTGCTCGCCGATCTGGGCGAACTCGCGGCCGACCCTTTGCTCGCGGCGCTGCCGATGGACGTCAAGGCGGCGCCCGACCTCGCCGGACGCTACCCCGGCTGGGCGCGCGCGCTGATCGTGCTCCACCATGCATGGCTCGACCGCGGGCGCACGGTGAACGCGCTTTCGGATCGCCTGCGGCACGACCCCTTCCTCGCGGACGCGGTACACGATCTCCTCACCCGGGTCGCGGCGATCAAGTCCTCGGCCGAGATCGTCGAAACCGGCGAGGGCCTCGCGCCCGCGCAGCTGCGCCGGTTCGCCGCCATCGTCGGCAGCGAGAGCCGGCGCCTGGCCGATCTCGCGCAGGCGCTGGCGGCGTACTTCGATCGTGCGCACACCTCCGAGCGGTCGGTCACACCGGTCGGCGAGGTCGACGATTACCTCGCCGAGCACCGCCATCACTTTCCGGCGCTCGAGGATGCCGCGGATGCGCTGCGCGCGGCCGCGGGCATCGCCGGCGCCGGCACCGAGCCGCTGCTCGCGTCCTATCTCGAGCGGGCCCATGCCGCGGCGGCGCCGCCCGGGGCCACGCGCTTCGAAATGGCACTTCGCGCGGCCGAACTCGCGTGCGGGCAGGCGCTGGCCCTGGAGATCGATCGGGCGCCGCGGCTGACCAGCGATGCCGCGCGTCGGCGCGCCCGGCGCGCGCTTGCCGCCTACGTCGCGGCGGCGGTGACCATGCCGTACGACGCGTTCCTGGCCGCGGCGCGGCGCTTGCGGTTTGACGCCGATGCGCTCGCCCGCGAGTTCGGCACGAGCTTCGGTGAGGTTTGCCACCGCCTGGTCACGCTGCGTCGCCCGGGCGCCGAAGGCGTGCCGTTCGCGCTGATGCAGGTGGACGCCTCGGGCTACACCAACCGGCGCGCGCCGCTGCCGCGCCTGCCGCTGCCTCGCCACGGCAGCGCTTGCCCGATGTGGGCCGTGTACGAAGCCCTCCAGTCGCCCGGCGCGATTCAGCGCCAGCTAGTCGAATTCCCGGACCGCGAGCGGTTCCTGTTCGTGGCGCGCGCGGTTGCGCAACCCGGGCCGGGGTTTCCGCTGCCGCGGCGAGCCGCTTCGGTGATGCTGGCGTGCGACGCGCACTACGGCGACCAGATCGCGTACGGCGACGGCTTGAACCTCGCCTTGGCGGCGCCGGCGGTGCCGGTGGGGGCCAACTGCCGCGTATGCACGCGCAGCGATTGTGCGTATCGGCAGGAGGATCCGGTGATCGACGCCTGAAGGCGCCGCGACTGTCCCGGGAGCCGCTACACTGGCCGGGTCGCGCAAAGCGGATGGGGAGGCAGCGGTGGCCGTCAGGGTCCTGATCGCGGAAGACGATCCGCACATCGTCGAGTCCTTGAGCTTCGTGCTCGGCCGGGAAGGCTTCGAGGTGAGCGCCGCGTTCGAAGGCGACGACGCGCTGCGAAGGCTCCGGAGCGACCCGCCCGACGTAATGATCCTCGACGTCATGCTGCCCAGGCGCGACGGGTTCGAGGTCCTGAAGGCGATGAAGGCCGACCCCGCTTTGCGCGACCTGCCCGTGATCGTGCTGACCGCCAAGGGCCAGGCGCAGGACCGCCGGATGGCCGACGAGATGGGTGTCGCGAGCTTCATGACCAAGCCGTTCTCCAACACCGACGTGGTCGAAGCGGTGCGCCGCGCCGCCAGCCCGCAGAT
>JADLEZ010000450.1 GCA_020845855.1 Burkholderiales bacterium | reverse complement strand
TGAGCGAGGGCGCGCAAGTACACGGCCTCGATTGGTGGAAGGCGCACGGCCTCATGACCCGGCCGTTCCCGCGGGTCGACTGGTACCTGCTGCCGACCATGATGGAGCGCGGCTTGCGCTTCGAGCTCCCGTATCAGGAGCGCCTCCTGCGGGTCGGCGTCGAGCTCGGCCGCCGGCTGCACGAGCACGACATGCACTGGTGGGACACGCAGCTCGAGGAGTACCAGGCGCTTCCGGCGTGGAAGGATTTCCCAGGCATGTGGGAAGCCTCGCTGGTCGGGGCCGGCGGACGCGGTGAGGACTATCCGTTCTGGCTCCTTACCGCGCGCAGCATGCAGTACGCGTGGGGCGGCAACGTGGGCATGCAGCTCATCAAGGAAGTGGCCGACAACATCGCCGGGCACCGCGGCGTGATCGTCAACGCGGGCCGGGCGCGCGAGCTCGGTATCGCCGACGGCGACGCGATCGAGATCGCGACCCCCGCGCGCCGGGTGCAGGCGCGCGCCGTGCTGCGCCAGGGCATCCGCCCGGACACGCTGCTGCTCATCGGGCAGTTCGACCACTGGGCCACCCCGCTCGCCAAGGACTTCGGCGTGCCGAGCATGAACTCGCTGGTGCCGATGTCGCTCGACCTCACCGACGCCACCGGCTCGGGGGCGGACATCGTGCGCGTGAAGATCGAAAGGGCGAGTCGATGACGAGGTGGGCGATGGTCGCCGACCTGCGCCGTTGCGTGGGCTGCCAGACCTGCACCGCGGCGTGCAAGCACGCCAACGCCACGCCGCCCGGCGTGCAATGGCGGCGCGTGCTCGACATGGAGGTGGGCGAGTACCCGGACGTGCAGCGCGCGTTCGTGCCGGTCGGCTGCCAGCACTGCGACGACCCGCCGTGCCTCGACGTGTGCCCGACCACCGCGACGCGCAAGCGAGCGGACGGCATCGTCACCATCGACTACGACGTGTGCATCGGCTGCTCCTACTGTGCGGTGGCCTGCCCGTACCAGGCGCGCTTCAAGACCGACCGCGCGACCTTCGCCTACGGCAAGGCGACCCCGAGCGAGGCCGTGCGCCACGACGAGTCGCGCACCGCGGTCGCCACCAAGTGCACGTTCTGCGTCGAGCGCATCGACGCTGGGCTCGCGAAGGGGCAGACCCCCGGTGTCGATCCGGAGGCCACACCGGCGTGCGTCAATTCCTGCATCGCCAACGCGCTTGCCTTCGGCGACCTCGACGACCCCGACAGCAACGTGTCGCGCCTGGTGCGCGAGAACAAGAGCTTCCGCATGCACGAGGAGCTTGGCACGGGTCCGGGCTTCTACTACCTGTGGGACAAGGAGGAGGGCCGATGAACGAGGTGCGGCAGGGAAGCTGGGACGCGCGCGCCGCGGCCAACTTCATCGGCGGCGGAATCGGCTGCGGGACGCTGCTGATCGCCGCGGTGTTCGACGTGCGCGGCGAAGCGCTGACGATATTGGTGCTGGCCGGCCTCGCGCTGGTGGCGGCCGGCCTGCTCGCCGTCTTCGCCGAGATCGGCCGTCCGCTGCGCGCGATGAACGTGCTGAGGCACGCACGCCGCTCGTGGATGACGCGCGAGGCGCTGGTGGCGCCGCCATTGTTCCTGGTGTCCGCCGCCGCCGCCTACACGGGAAACATCGCGATGGTCGCGCTGATGGGTGTGCTCGCGTTCGCGTTCGTGTACTGCCAGGCGCGGATCCTGCGCGCCGCGAAGGGCATACCGGCGTGGCGCGAGCCGGCGCTGACCCCGTTCCTGCTCGCGACCTCGCTCGCCGAGGGCGCCGGCGTGTTCTGGCTCGGGGCACTCGCCATCGGTACGGGCGGGATGACGACGCTGGTCGCATTCGGCGGCCTGGTCGTGCTGCGGCTTTTCGCCTGGCTTGCCTACCGGCGCCGCGCCGCACGCCACGTCGTGCCGGCGGCGCTGGTCGCACTCGACCGCGCCGGTCGCGTGCTGCGCTACGTCGGGACGTTGCTGCCGCTGTTCCTGATCGCGCTGGTGGGCAGCGGCATTCCCGGGCAGCTCGCGACCCTTCCGCTCGCCGCTCTCGCCGGGCTGGCGGCGGTGGTCGCGGGGGCGTGGGTCAAGGCGGACATCGTTCTGCGCGCGAGCTTCAACCAGGGCTATGCGGTGCCGCACCTGCCGGTGCGCGGCGTACGCATCTAGGAGGAGCACATGGGAGTCGCGACAGCGAAGGAGGTGGGAGTGTCGCCGCTGCATCCGAAGATGGAGAGGATGCCGCGCGAGGAGCTCGTCGGCTTGCAGGTGAAGCGGCTGCGCGAGACGGTGCGCAATGTCGCGGACCACGTCCCGCTGCATCGCGCGCGGCTCGCGGCCGCCGGGGTGACGGCGGACGACATCCGCTCGCTCGACGACCTGCGCGCCTTGCCGTTCACCGTCAAGGCGGACTTGCGCGACACCTACCCGTTCGGCTTGTTCGCGCGGCCGCGCGAGGCGCTCGCGCGCGTGCACGCCTCATCCGGCACTACCGGCAAGCCGACGGTGGTGGGATACACGGCGCGCGACCTCGACACCTGGGCCGAGCTCATGGCGCGCTCGCTCGCGGCGGCCGGCGCGCGCCGCGGCGACGTCGTGCACAACGCCTACGGCTACGGTCTTTTCACCGGCGGACTCGGCGCGCATTACGGCGCGGAGCGGCTCGGCGCGACGGTGGTGCCGATGTCGGGTGGGGCCACCGAGCGGCAGGTCGCGCTGATCGTCGACTTCGGCGCGCGCGTGCTGTGCTCGACACCCTCGTACGCGCTCGCCATCGCGGAAGTCGCCGAGCGGCAGGGCGTGGACCTGCGGGCGTCCGCGCTCGAGATCGGGCTCTTCGGCGCCGAGCCGTGGAGTGACGCCATGCGCACGCAGATCGCGGCGCGCCTCGGCCTGCGCGCGGTCGACATCTACGGCCTGTCGGAGATCATGGGACCGGGAGTCGCGTGCGAGTGCGAGTGCCAGGCCGGATTGCACGGCTGGGAGGATCACTTCCTGTTCGAGGTGATCGACCCCGAGTCCGGGCAGCCCGTGCCGGAGGGCGAGCCGGGCGAGCTCGTCATCACCACGCTCACCAAGGAGGCGCTGCCGATGCTGCGCTACCGCACCCGCGACATCACGCGCCTTACCACCGCGCCCTGCGATTGCGGGCGTACGCACCTGCGCATCCTGCGCGTCACCGGGCGCAACGACGACATGCTCATCATCCGCGGCGTGAACGTGTACCCGTCGCAGGTCGAGGCCGTGCTGGTCGGCCTGCCGGGCATCGCCCCGTATTACCAGCTCGTGGTGGAGCGCACGGGCGCGCTCGACCACGTCACCGTGGAAGCGGAAGCGGCGGCGGAAGCCGGCGCCGGCGACTATGCCAAGATCGCCAACGCGGTCGAGCGGCATTTGAAATCGCTGATCGGCCTCACCGCCATGGTCCGCGTCGTTCCGCCCGACACCATCCCGCGCTCGCAGGGCAAGGCCGTGCGCGTGCGCGACCTGCGGCCGAAGGCGCACTGAAAATGAAACGAGGAACCCCTCACCCGCCCTGTCGGGCACCCTCTCCCCGCACGCGGGGAGAGGGGCAACGGCCGTGGCGTCCCGCCTTGCTCCCCCTCTCCCCGCACGCGGGGAGAGGGGCAACGGCATGGCGTCCCGCCTTGCTCCCCCTCTCCCCGCACGCGCGGAGAGGGGCAACGGCATGGCGTCCCGCCTTGCTCCCCCTCTCCCCGCACGC
>JADLEZ010000449.1 GCA_020845855.1 Burkholderiales bacterium | reverse complement strand
TCGACAAGGGCAGCCCGTGGGTCTACGGCGTGCTCGTCAACAACGTCTGGTCGCTCACGAGCGACCACCAGGGCGGCGCGTACAACAACGGCCTGATCCAGCCGTTTCTCAACTACAACCTCCCGGGAGGCGCGTACTTCACGACCTCGCCGATCATGACGGTCAACTGGAAGGCGGAGGGCAGCCAGCAGTGGACCGTACCCATCGGCGGCGGCGTGGGCAAGATCTTCCATTTCGGCAAGCTGCCCGTGAATACGCAGATCGGCGCGTACTACAACGTCGTGCGACCGGACAATGCGGCGAACTGGCAGATTCGCGCGCAGGTGCAGCTGATGTTCCCGAAGTGACCAAACATAAGGAGTCGACCATGCGTGCCATCCTCATCATCGCGGCCCTTTCCGTGCTGGCGGGTTGCCAGTCGACCCAGCAGATCATGGACGCGTCGCAAGCGCAGGCGATGTCGATCGCCACGCGGCGCGCGCAGTTCGAGATGAACTGCCCGGGCGCGACCGGGCAGGTGCTCTCCCGCGAGGAAGTGCCGCCCGTCCTGCAGTTCCGCGGCACGCCGCGCCTCGAGTACACCATCGGCGTGAGCGGATGCGGCCAGCGCGGGACGTTTCTCGTGATCTGCCCCGAGGATGGCAGCGGATGCTTCGCGGCCGCGGGGCGCCGCGAGTAGCGGGGGCTCGAAGTGACAAACCCAACCAGATCGGCGGTCGTACACCTCCAACGGCGAAGCCGGCGCCTGGACCGTGCGGACGCATGGCCCTGTTTTATGCCGCGGCGGCGCGATGCGCGCCGCCACACTTCGACAGCGAACTGAATTGAACCCGAATCGATTGCGGGTGATGCGATGAGAATGCTCGCCGTGGGGAGAACGAGCACTTAAGTTCGCGGGATCGTCGTTTCACATCAATTACTTGCGATTGCATCGGCAATCTGTCAGCCATCCGCAAGCCCCGCGCCGCCACCATGCGCTCCATGCACCAAGGAGACGCCATGGACCGTCTGGATCAATCCGCAACACCGCCCGCCACGCCCTTCGACTGGCCGCGCAGCAATCTCGAGCCGCTGCCGTGGTTCCCGTTCACCGTCGCGGCGAGTCGCGGCCACGACGGCGTAGCCGGCCGCCTGGCACTGCGCGCCGAGCGTGCGTACCGGCACCTGCGCAAGCTGCTCGCGTTCACCCCGCGCTTTCGCCTGCTCGTGCTCGACCGCCGGGACTGGCCCCGCTTCGCCGAAGTCGAAACCTACGGCATCGCCCACTTCACGCAAGCCGGGAATCTCGTGCTCGGCGCCGCGCCGGCGGACGCTTGGCGCGACATCGCACGCGAGCTCGCGCGCAAGCTGCCTGCGCCCGCTCTGGGCGCGCTCACGAAAGTGCACGGCCGCGACCTCCTGTACGCGCACGCGCCGGACCTGCGCGGCGTGAGCGATGCGCTGATCGCGCACGAGATCGCGCGGTTGCTCCTCGACCAGGCGGGTGCGCGTTTCCCGCGCGGGTGGATGAAAGACGCGTTCGCCAACTACGCGCTGGTCGCGGTGCTCGGCGAGACCGACCCGACCGGCCTGCATCGCATCGGCACGCTCGCCGAGGCTACGCGCGCGCTGGCCGCGATCACGCCGGCGGCGAGCGCGCTGCGCGCCGGACTTGCGCCGTTTCACGCGATGCTCGTGCAGCTCGCGCTCACGCGCGCCGCATACGAAGCGTACGCGGACGCGCAGGACGCGCCGCTCGCGCGCTGGTTCGCACTGGTAACAAGAATGCCCCCCGAAGCGTCGCTTCGCGCCGCCTCCCCCCAGGGGGCCGAGCACCTTGGGGCGGCCCTGCGGTGCTCGATTGCACCGGACGCCGACCACGAGCTCGGACGCATGCTGACGCACGAAGTGCATGCTGCCATCGGCGCACTCGTAACGGATGATCCCCCCGAAGCGTCGCTTCGCGCCGCCGCCCCCCAGGGGGCCGAGCACCTTGGAGCGGTCCTGCGGTGCTCGGCCTGGCACCAGCCGGTGGCACAGGCCGCCTGACAACCCTTCCAGGAGACAACGAAGATGTCGACCGGACGCAACCTTCTGCTGGCAGCGCTGTTCGCCGCGGCCGCGCTCGCGCTCTCGCACGCCGACGCCACCGAGCCCGCGCACGCTGACCGGCAAAGCATCGAGCGCGGGCGCTACATTGCGAGGATTGCCGGCTGCAACGACTGCCACACCGCGGGCTACGCGGTCAGCGGCGGCAAGACGGCGGAGAAGGACTGGCTCATGGGCGATGCCCTGGGCTGGCGCGGCGACTGGGGCACGACGTATCCGCCGAACCTGCGCATCGCGCTGTCGAAGATGACCGAGAACGAGTGGGTCAGGACCGCGAAGAGCGCGACGTACCGCCCGCCGATGCCCTGGTTCGCGCTGCACGACATGAACGAGCAGGACCTGCGCGCGTTCTACCGCTTCGTGCGGCAGTTGGGACCGGTCGGCAATCCCGCACCGGCGTACGTGCCGCCCGGGCAGGCGCCGATCGGGCCGTTCATTCAGTTTCCGGCAATGCCCCAATGACCAGGCGGCGCGCGCGCAAGGCGGACACGCCGCCCGCGCTCCCGGTGCCGCGCGTGCGGGCGGTCATCGGCGACGCAGACGGCGAAACGACGACGGTCTGCGCGCCACCGAGGCGCGCCTCCAAGCCCCGCAAGCGCAAGGCCAGGTTCGTTTTCTAGCTCGTCATACGAGCAGCCCCCGCCGCCGCGCGGATCGCAGGCGCTCTGCCCGCGTGGGTTTGTACAATGCAAGGGATGAGGATCGTCCGTCTCATCCGCATCGGGTCCGTCGCGATTCGCTTCGGCCTCGACGACATCGTGCTCTCGCACGAGCGCCTGCGCGTGGTGCGGCCGTGGGCGCAGCGGCTCCTGTTCTGGCGCGACCTGTCGGCACCGCGCGCGGTGCGCCTGCGCCTGGCGCTCGAAGCGCTGGGGCCGATCTTCGTCAAGTTCGGGCAGATGCTGTCCACCCGGCGCGACCTCCGGCCCCCCGACATCGCCGACGAGCTCGCGAAGCTGCAGGACGACGTGCCGCCGTTCCCGGTGGAAGAGGTCGTCGCGACGCTCACCCGCTGCTACGGCAAGCCGGTCGACGCCGTGTTCGCGAGCTTCGACCGCACGCCGGCCGCCAGCGCGTCGGTGGCGCAGGTGCACTTCGCCGCGCTCCCGGACGGCACGCCGGTCGCCGTGAAGGTACTGCGTCCCGGCATCGACGCCGTCATCGCGAACGATCTCGCGCTCATGCAAACCGCCGCGGGCATGCTGGAGCGCGTCTCGGCCGAGGCCCGCCGACTGCGCCCGCGCGAGGTCGTGCGCGAGTTCGAGAAGACGCTGCGTGACGAGCTCGACCTCACCCGCGAGGCCGCCAACTGCTCGCAGCTTCGCCGCAACTTCGAGTACTCGCCGCTCCTGCTCGTGCCGGAGGTGCATTGGGACTACACGAGCGAGGCAGTGCTGGTCATGCAGCGCATGGCGGGCATCCCGATCGGCCGCGTCGACGAGCTGCGCGCCGCGGGTGTGGATTTCAAGCGCCTCGGCCGCACGGGCGTGGAGATCTTCTTCACGCAGGTGTTCCGCGACGGCTACTTCCACGCCGACATGCACCCGGGGAACATCTTCGTCGCGGTGGGCGGCGCCGACCACGGCAAGTACATCGCGCTCGACTTCGGCATCATGGGCACGCTGTCGGAGCGCGACAAGAGCTACCTCGCACAGAACTTCCTCGCCTTCTTCCGCCGCGACTACCGGCGCGTGGCGACCGCCCACATCGAGTCGGGATGGGTCCCGGCCAACACGCGCGTCGACGAGCTCGAGGCCGAGATCCGGGTGGTGCTGGAGCCGGTGTTCGACCGGCCGTTGAAGGAGATCTCGCTCGCGCGCGTGCTGATCTCGCTGTTTCGCGCGTCGCGGCGCTTCAACGTCGAGGTGCAGCCGCAGCTCACGCTGCTGCAGAAGACGCTGCTCGCGGTGGAAGGTCTCGGTCGCCAGCTCGACCCCGACCTCGACCTGTGGGTGACGGCGAAGCCGTTCCTCGAGCGCTGGATGCAGGACCAGATCGGCCTGCCGGCGCTGCACCGGCGGCTGCTGGCGGAGGCGCCCTACATCGTCGCCGCGCTGCCGGAGTTGCCCCGCCTCGTCCACCAGAAGCTCCTGGCACCGCCGCCGGCGTCGGATGCGGTGGTGCAGGCGCTGGCGCAGGCGCAACGCACGCGCAATCGCTGGCTGGCGGTGGTGGCGGTGCTGCTCATGCTGGTCGCGGTGCTGCTGATCGTTCGTCCGCAGATCGGGTGAGCGCGGACCGGCTGTCTACTTCGCCGCGGCCATCGACTCGTCGATGCGTCCTCTGATCAGCGCCAGCGGCGCGCGCCGCAGGAAGCCGTTGGGCTCGCCCATCATGAACTTGACGAGGTCCTCGAGCGCGGCCTCGTTGACCTTGTCCGGCGGGAAGTCGAGCGACACCGCCTCGAAGCGGTCGACGTTGCGCAGCGTGACCTGCACCCGCTGGAGCTGGTAGTCGGGCTCGAAGCGCACCGACGCGGAGATGATCGGCTGCACCTGGAACAGGCCGTAGCGCACGACGCGCCGTTCGTCCTGCTCGGTGTTGTACTGGTAAGGCAGCGTCGAGGCGCGCAGGCGATCCTCGACGCCGAGCGACGCCACCGGATTGAGCCGCATGGTGATCGGCTTGTCGCCTTCGAGGCGGTAGAAGAGCTCGACGTGCTCGAGCACTTCCTGCGCGGCGACCGTGCGCCGGCGGAACGACACGAAGCCGCGCTCGAACTTCGGCCGCTCGATGGCGAGGATGTTCTGGAGGTGGAACACGTGCCCGACGCGCGGCCGGATGACCGCAAGGTGCGCGCTCGCCTCGTCGAGCCACCGGAAAACGCGCCAAAGCGTGTTGTCGATGTCCTTGAGCGCTTCCTCGATCGGCTTGCGCGCGGCTTCCCCTTGCGCGCGCAGCGTCTGCGACTTCTCCCTCAGCTGGTCGAGCAGCGATGGCTTGAACGAGTCGGCCATGTTGTTCACGTTTTTCATGCATCATCCCGGGGCATTTCCTTGATTCTTATGACGTTAGCATAGACGTCCGCAACCGCACGGGAGCCCCCGCAACTACCCGCCATGCAAAGCCCGTGCCCCAGATGCTACTAGGCGTGCCGCGACAAGGTAAATCGGCCTTTCCGCCTAGCCCAGCGGGCGTATTGCGTCACCGGGGTGCCGGGCCGCGGAGGGCGAACAGGCCCAGGGCGCTCGGCGCGGAAGGGTAGTCCGGTGGGCGCGGAGCGTTGGTCCATGACGATGCCGGTACAATCCCGGGCATTCCACGGTCACGCTACGCCACCGCCCATGGCGCTACTGGAGATTGCCCACGCCACGCGCCGGTTCGGCGACTTCGTGGCCGTCGACGGCGTCAGCCTCGCGATCGAGGCCGGAGAGTTCTTCACCCTGCTCGGCCCCTCCGGCTGCGGCAAGACCACACTCTTGCGCATGATCGCAGGGTTCGACCTGCCCGACGCCGGCCGGATCCTCCTCAACGGAGAGGATCTCGCCGACCGTCCGCCGGAAGCGCGCCCCCTGCGCACGGTGTTCCAGAGCTACGCGTTGTTTCCGCACATGACCGTGCAGGGGAACGTCGCGTTTCCGCTCAAGATGGCGAAGACTCCCGCCGCCGAGGCCGCCGCCAAGATCGAAGAGGCGCTCGCCGACGTGCGCCTGACCGGCTTCAACAGCCGCTTCCCGCACGAGCTTTCGGGCGGCCAACGCCAACGGGTGGCGATCGCCCGCGCGCTGGTGACGCACCCGACCGTGCTCCTCCTCGACGAGCCGCTGGCCGCACTCGACGCCAAGCTGCGCGAGGAGATGCAGATCGAGCTCATCAACATGCAGAAGGAAGTCGGCATCACGTTCGTCTACGTGACGCACGACCAGACGGAGGCCCTTGCGCTTTCCCACCGCATCGCCGTCATGAACCGCGGCAAGGTCGAGCAGGTCGACGCACCCGATCGGCTGTACGGCTATCCGAAGACGCGGTTCGTGGCCGGGTTCATCGGCACCTGCAACCTGCTCGTCGGCCCGGTCCTCGGCCGCAGCGGCGAAACGGTGACGATCGCAGTGCCCGACCTGGGGCCGGTGCAGGTGCACTCGGTTGCCGGGGCCGAGCACGGGGAGGGGGCGGTCGCCGTGCGCCCCGAGAAGGTGCGCCTCGCGGCGCAAGGGACCGCGTCGGCGCACGACAATCGCTTCTCGGGCACCATCGCCGGCTTTCTTTATCAAGGGGACGTCACGGTCTACCGCGTCAAGGCCGACCAGGGCCACGAGATCGAGGCGCTGCTCGCCAACTCCTCGTCGGGGCTCGCCAAGTTCTTCGAGGTGGGCGACCGGGTCGAAATGAGCTGGCCCGCCGACGCCGGCCACCACGTCGAAGGCTGACCTGTGGCGAAGCCGAAACGGGGCTGGGGCAAGGCGCTCGTCAGCGGCCCGCCGCTGCTGTACCTCCTCGTCTTCTTCGCCGCACCGTCGCTCATCATGGTGGTCGCGTCGCTGCGCACGCCGGGCGATTTCGGCGGCCTCGCCCCACTCATCGACGGCGAAGGCCGCGTCGACCTGAACCTCGAGAGCTGGACGCGCTTTTTCGCCGAGCCCCTGTATTGGCAGATCTTCGTGAAGTCGCTCTGGTACGCGCTCGCCACCACGCTCGCGTGCCTGCTCCTCGCGTATCCGCTGGCGGTGCTGATCGCGCGCAGCGACCGCAGGCACCGCGATCTCCTGCTGCTGCTCGTCATCCTTCCCTTCTGGAGCAACTTCCTCATCCGCATCTACGCTTGGATGATCATCCTGGGCCCGAACGCGGCGGTCGCGCGCACCGTCAACGGGGTGCTGGCGGCCTTCGGCGCCGAGCCGGTCTCGCTTTTGTTCAGCGCCTTCGCCGTGCTGGTGTGCCTCGTGTACGAGCACCTGCCGTTCATGGTGCTGCCGCTGTACGCCAACCTCGAGAAGCACGACCAGGCCCTGCTCGACGCGGCGCAGGACCTCGGCGCCAACGCCTGGCAGCGATTCTGGCGCGTGACCTTTCCGCTGTCGCTGCCCGGGGTCTACGCGGGCGCCGCGCTGGTCTTCATCCCCGCCTTCGGCATCTTCGCAATCCCGGACATCCTGGGCGGACCGAACGACACCCTCATCGGCAACGTC
>JADLEZ010000448.1 GCA_020845855.1 Burkholderiales bacterium | reverse complement strand
GCTCAAGCTGTTCGACGAGGGCCACATCCGCGCCGCCGCGACGTACAACGACCTGGGCTTCAACTCGTTCTTCCGACGCGGCTGGAAGCGCTTCTACCTCAAGTGGTACGACGCGCCGGTGCCGTCGACGGTGGCGCTGTGCCCGAAGACCGTCGAGCTCGTGCAATCGATCCCGACCCTCAACGGCGCCATGTTCGCGATGCTTCCCGCCGACGGCGACCTCGGCCGCCATCGCGACCCGTTCGCGGGCTCGCTGCGCTATCACCTGGGGCTCGCGACGCCCAACAGCGACCTGTGCTGCATCTACGTCGACGGGCAGCCCTACGCGTGGCGCGACGGCGAGGACGTCATGTTCGACGAGACGTACATCCACTGGGCGGAGAACCGCACCGGCGTCGATCGCGTGATCCTGTTCTGCGCGGCGATCGCGATCATCGGCCAGGAGTCGGGCTTCCAGGCGGATCCCGCGGTGCCGGGCCTCGCGAAGATCGCGCGCGCCGAGCTCGACAAGCGGCGCGAGAGCGCGGGCATCCCGAAGTTCGCGCTCGACGCCGCGCTCGCGCTGCCGTCGACCAGCGGCAAGAGCTATGGCGATCGCCTCGACGCCGTGAAGACCGAGCAGCAGAGGACTTCATCGGCCGCGTCCCGTTCGGAAAGACGCTGCTCGCCGATCGCAACCCGATCCGGACCGGGGGGCCTATGCAGGTGAGCATCGCGTTCGCGGAAGCATTCTCCGCCGAGAAGCCGTATCCGTATCCGGTGACCGACTCGATCCGCCGCGAGGTGTTCACGCGCCGTGGCGGCGTGGTACTTCGGCGTCGCGCACCTGCTCGACTATCCGGCGCCGTACTCGCGCCCTATCTATCGCTTCGGCGACTTCAATGCCGGCCAGTACGCGAGCCGCAACGCGGCGTTCCAGCAGGCGGTCACGCAGGCGAGCGGCATTCCGCTCGCGCTCGACGGGGATCTCCTGCGCTACGACCACGGCGAGCCGGCGCGCGAGCCGGGCAGCACGGAGCTCGCGGTGCGCGTGCTCGCCCGCCGCATCGACGCGAGCAACGACGAGATCCGCCGCGACCTCGCGCGAGGGGGCGCCGGCTTCGAGCAGACGAAGGTCTACGCGCGCGTGTTCGCGCTGGTCGACGCGCCGGGCAAACCCGCGCCGCGCGCGGTCCTTCCGCAGATCCCGCTTTCGAGCCCCAAGATCACGCGGCCGCTCACTACCGACTGGTTCGCGAACCGCGTGCAGGCGCGCTACGAAGCGTGCCTGAAGCGCGCGTAGCGCGGCGTCACACCATCTTCTTCAGCACCGCCTCGGCGGCTTGCAGGAACTTGACGAAGCGCGCCTCGATCTCGGCGGCCTCTGCCGCGCTGAAAGCAGTCTTGAACCGCGCGTAGCGCTGCGAGTGCAGCGGCTTGACACTGACCTTGCCGGCGACCGACGCGTCCACCTCCATCGCGCCGAAGATCATCGTCTCCTGCGCCTGGCTGCCCGGCTTGGACAGCTTTGGGTCGGCGGCGCGCCGCCCCGCCTTCTTCTCGCTGGCGTCGAGCCGGTCGGCCGCGGTGGCGCCCTGCTTGCCGGGCGCCTCCTCGACCTGCACGCCGATCGCCGACTCGAGAATGTCGACGCAGCCCACCTGGACCGTGCCGGAGAGCTTGATCCCGAAACGCGCGGGAAGCGCTTCGAGCCACGCCTCGAGCGTATCGATGGTCTTGATGTTGTGGTCGACGCGCGCGCGGCCGGTGAGCTCGCGGTTGTTGTCGTAGTAGATGACCTGAGGGTTGTTGCTGCGCACGGTCTTGAGAACGTCCTTGATTCTCTTGTTGCCCTTGACGATCTCCTGCGCCGTCACGTCGTCGACGTCGAACCGCAGCACGGCCTCGTCGAGGCGGCGCGTCTTCGCCCCACTGCCTGCGGGCGCATCCACGCCGAACTCGGAGGCGAACAGGACGATCTGCGCCTGCTTCGGGTCGCCGGTGTCGACCGCGGCATAGATGCGCGGAATGTTCGAAGCCGTGTCGCCGCGCACCGATGCCGGCGGCATCGTAGACTTGCTGGGCGACGCATCGAGCGACTCCCAGCCCTTCATCTCCGGACGGCTGCGGCGCTCGTTCAGCATGTCCGCGCGCCTCACGGTCTCGCCGTTCTTGGCGAGCGCCCCGTCGAGATGGAGGTCCCACTTGCGCAGGAACTTGAGCTCCTTCTCGTCGAAGCTTCGGTAGGCGCCGTTCGGGTCCACCCCGTACACGAATGCGCCGCCCTCGGCCGGGAGCACCACGAGCCCCGCCTGGTTCTGCTTGCCGAGCATCTTGTGCGCATCGAGAAAAGCCTCGAGGAGCTCGACCAGGGTCGGCTGGGTCGTTGCGGTCATCGCTTCGCCATCGCCAGCAGCCTGCGGATCTCCTCGTCGCAGAGAAAGGTCATCGTGCCGGCCGGAGGCGTCGCGTAGCCCGACCAGCCCTTGTCGAGGGCCGCGCCGCGCGTCGCAAGCGACTCGTGGTAGTCGCGCACCGCATCGATCAGCATGCGCACGATCTCGGGCCCGAACTCGTAGAGCGCGCGCCCCAGCAGGAAGAGCTGCACGATCTTGAATGGCACGATGCCGGCGAACTGCCAGTACGCCTCGTCGAGCTCCTCTTCCGTCACGTCCCCGTCGGCCTGCGCGTCCTCCAGGTAGTACATGAACGACACGAAGTTGATGAGCGCCTCGACCACCAGCGCGCCGAGGCTCACGACGCGCGCGGGCGGCCACATCTGCGCGAGCATGAGCATGAAGCGCGGGCCGAACTCTGCCAGGAGCTCGTCCTGGCTTCTCTCGAGCTCGAGGTCGAGCGCCGTCCGCTGCAGCTCGGCGTTGAAGAGGTACGGCTTGCAGTAGCGCCGCCGCAACAGCTCGCCTGCGTGGTGGGCGAGGGTGTCGTCGTCGAGGCGGACTGCGTCTTCCAGGAAGGCCTCGGTGACCGTGCGCTGGCCAGCGAAGTAACGCAGCGCGGCGGGCGTGTTCCAGCGGCGCAGGAGCCAGCGCACGAGCAGCGAGTGCCACAGCGGTGGGTCCATAGAGGCGCCGTCGAGCGTGTACTTGCGCAGTACCTCCTCGTTCCACAGACGGTGCCGCGCATCGATGTCCGCCGTCCTGGCGACGACGCTCTCGCAGTACGCGAGGATGTTGTCGACGTTCTTGCGTCGGGCCTTGTATTCGGCGTAGCTGACGTACACCCACTCGCGCTGGCTGTCGTCGAACGGGAACGCGTACGACAGGTGCCGCTCGCGGTCGCGGCGATGGTCGAGCTGGTCGCGGATCTCCTTCTCGCGCGCGACGAAGCGCACTGGGGTGCGGCCCGGCACGGTCGGCCCTTCGCGCGGCTACAGGCGCTCGAGGCGCCTCGCTTCGCGCTCGTCCGCCGCGACCGTGTCGCCGAGATGCGTCTCGATGTGAATGCCGTCGGTAGGAACGAGTTCCGACCACTGCGCGAGCACGTCGAACTTGCGCGGCGCCTGCTCCCACGGGCTGCTCCACGCTGCGGCACTTGAAGGCGTGGCCACCGGCACGGCGGGCACGTCGATCACAGTCATGTCGAGGGCGGGTCTGCCGCCGACCAGCGCGAAGTGGTCGCGGCGGTACTTCTCGACGTCGTTGGCGACGTCGCGCCGGACCCCCACCGTCTCGGGCAGGAGCTCGAGAGCGCGCTCCTCCATGCCCGGGCGCACCGGCAGGTACACGACGGCCGACGACGCCACGAGGCAGTCGGTGAGGATCCTGTTGGTCTCGAACGCGGCGGGAAGGCTCTGCAACTTCGCGAGGAGGTCGCGGTACGCCTCGCGCGTTACCGGGCTCGCCCAGTACGGCAGGCTGTCGACGACGACGTTGGGAAGGTCGAAGATCTGCGAGAGGCTGCTGTAGTCGAAGTTGTCGGGATAGGTGAGCTGCCTGCCGACGGCTTCGTCGACCACCGTTCCCGCGTAGTCCGCCTGCGCGATGGCGTGCAGGTCGTGCACGCGCTCGGGTTCGAAGGCCGCGATCATGTCGGCGCGCGCCTCCTCGATCTTGGCCATGTAGTCCGCGAGCACCGCGTTGGACGGATGCCACTGCGAGCGGATCTCGAAAGTCGCCCCCGAGAGCGCGCTCTCGAGCTCTCCGAACAGGCTGGTTGGTGCGGACCACCGCAGCGGCAGGTTGACGCTCAGCACGACGTCCTTGCCGCCGCTGCCCTTCCTCGGCTTGTTGTCCCAGCGCACCTTGCCGCCGAACAGCCTGAACGTCCCGCCCACGCGCACGAACGACGCGCCCGAGGGCACCAGCTGGCGCTCGACCACGTCGCCGGTCGGCGTCGTGCCGTCGATCCGCGCAATCGGCGCAAACGTCGCGAGGTCCATGTGGGTCATCACGATGTCGAGCGACGTGATCCGGTAGCCGTCCGGTGCGCCGGTGAGGACGCGCAGGCTGCCGCCGGTGGGGGTCCACGCGACCCAGCGCGATTCCTCGGTGCCGTGGAACGGGTCCTCGAACTCGTCGGGCGGCGCCGTGACCGTGAACGACTTGACGCCGCCCGCGAGCTCCGTCGGCGCCGGGCCGACGTGGTAGTTCTCCTCGTTGTAGGGGTCGATGTTGGCGAGGCCGACGAGGAACGCGTCGCGCAGCGTGCGCGCCGGATCGTCGACCACGACCTTGAGGCAGAGCTGCGCGTCGTAGCGCTCGAGCGTGATCTGCTCGCGGCGGTAGACCTTGTAGAGCGTGTGATGCATGGTGCGCAGGTTGTTGAAGTTGCGGAAGGTGCGCGTCTGCGCAAGCGACGTGCTCCCTTCCTTGGTGATCTCGATCTGCACGCGGTGCTGCGAGCGCATCCGCGCGGCGGCGGTCGTGGTCTTCGACACGCGCGATGTCGTGGAGTGGTTGGCGCCGATCGTGTGTGCTTCGCTCATGCTGCTCGACGCGCTGCCGCCGACCTCGATCGGGACGTCGGGCACCGACGCCGAGGCGTCGGCGCCGACCTGGGCGGAGCTCGTGAAGTTGTCCTGGGTGCTCAACGCCGACGTGATGTCGGTCGACCAGGTGGACGAGAACGACGTGTTCTTCTCGGCTTCCTTGTCGGTGATGTCCGTGAACGCCGTCCGGCTCTTCGATTCCGTGGTCTGCCGCACCTCCACCTGCTCGCCGGGCGTGAGCGCGACCTGCGCGACGGGCTCGCCGACGACGAGGTTGCTCGGGCGGAAGCGCAGGCGGTCGTGCAGCAGCACGCCCAGGCGCCGGAAGTGCTTCGCGTACGCAATGCGAGCCTTGAGCTGGCGCTCGAGCTCCTCCTCGAGCTTATCCTTGACGCTGGCGCCGCGCACGTCGAGCACGCTGCTGCCCGGCAGCGCCATCCCCACTGCCGGGGACGACCGGGACTTGGCTGCCGACTTCGCGCGCTTGTCGGGACCGGTGCGCGCGACGCGCATGGCGTCACGCGTCGACACGGCCGCGGCGCGCTCCCTGGCAGTTGCCTTGCGGGTCGCCTGCCGCAGTTGCTTCGAGAGGAGCGCGCCGAGACGGTCCCAGTACTCGCCGACCGAGACTGTGCCGTCCTTGCGGTCCTTGTTGAGCTTTGCGAGCGGGTCCTTCGTGGAGCGCTCGAACATCTTGGCGTCGATGACCGTCACGCTGTCGTTCTTGCCGACGCCGAAGTGATCCTTGCCGTAGCCGAGGTCGAACAGCGAGACCGGCGGCTGTAGCGAGACGAACGTGCGCGACGGATGCAACCGGTCCGCGTTGCCCGCGCCGTAGGCGAGCCGGTTTGGATCGAGGCCCGACAGCGAACCCGGCTTGACCGAGACGTGCGACGGGTCGCCGAAGGTGATCGCCACCCGATCCTCGGCACTGGTGCCCGAGGTCGTGTTCTTCGCGCCGACGACGGCGTGCTCGTATTCCGAGGATGGGACCGTGAATGCGGCGGAGAATAGTCCCGACGCCGGCAGGCCGGCCAGGCTCTTGACGTCCGATCCTCCCGAGGTCGTCACCGTGATCTGGACGTCGGACGCCCGTGTGACGCCATAGACGGTGCCCGTGCGCTGCCCGCCGGCGACACCCGAGTAGGTGATCGAGAGGAGCGCTATCGAGTCGGCGCCGGCGCTGCCGAGGATTCTGCCGTCGGACCAGTCATGAAGCAGCACATAGTTTTCGCCCACGATGCGCCCCCATGGTTTCGGCGGGCCCGGCCCCCACGGTCGAACCCTAG